>SKZG01000118.1 GCA_007127495.1 Planctomycetales bacterium | reverse complement strand
GCTCCACCTCGTCGGGGCGCAGTTGATCGAGAAGTTGCAGTTCCACACGTCCCCGCTCACCCAATTTCCTCAGATGCCTGACCATTTGCTGCCGATGCCGCCGAGACAAGCTTTGGCAGTAGGTGTCCCACGGGCCCTGGGTGTCGATCCGGCCGGGCTGCATTTCCGGTCGGAAATGGAACGGGATGTCTGCTCGCTCGAAGGCGGCAAGCACCTGTTGCCAGCGGTCGGTGTCGATGGGCACATCGGCCAAGCGAAGCAGCGACCAGGGGAGTAATGCAATCGCCCCGGCCAGGGCATCGAGCACGGGTTGCGGAACTACATCGGGGTCGAGAAGCAGGTCGCCGCTATCGGACCATTCGTTGGCGGGCCAGGCGCCGGCGCGAAGCATCTTCGCCACGCGACTTCCGACCAACGGGAGCCCCGCAACCCAACGGCCGCCCTGATCGACCACCAATGCCCGAAATGAGTCGTTTGTAGGTTTGCGAGTGTGGTTCGTTCCGAAGTGTGCGACCCATTGTGCTGTGAGGGATCCCCTGAGCGTGGGGGACTTTGCGTCGCTACGATGCCATAGGTCATCCCATAGCGCCGCTGCCGCTTGGAACTCGTCAAGTGAAGTCAGGTGGATGACGGGCAGCGACATGCGGGATGCAACGTGTTCGGGGCTTTTCGGCGGGAACGCAAACGACCCGTAAGCGGTTATACGATCGCGGTCCACCGCCTCTAAAAGGAAGAGCCGCTATCCTTTTATCGCTTCCACGAGTCATTTCGGATTAAGAACCCCTGACAAAAATCCAAGGCTGCCAAGTTGTCGACCACTCGCCAGAGGGGCGATGTTAGGGCTGATGAAAGTAAAAGCGGCCCGATGGAATTGCAGGGCCCCTTGGGGTACAATCGTTATAGGTATTCTGGAGTTATTTGGCACGTGAGGGGTGGCCAAGGTTGGGGGGGGGCTTCGGCCGCTGATACCGACGGACTTCCAGCGTGCGGTGATCCGCCGGGGGCCCTGTACTTCCAGATTGGCACAGTCCCCCCGTACACCTTTGAGGCTTCCATGAACTGGAGTCGTCCATGAACCCATTTCGAACCACTGCCCATCCGGGCGTTTGCGCCCTCGCGGCGAAGCATTTCCGCCGGCAGGCCCGCCGGCTGAGAAAGCAGCTTGACGGGATTCGGGCGGCCGACGACATCGAGTGCATTCACCGCGCGCGGGTTGCGTCGAGGCGACTGCGCGCCGGCCTGCGAATGTTTCAGGAGTGCCTGAAACCCAAGGTCTATCGGCGGTGGCGAAAGCACATTCGCGGCATCACCTCGGGCCTCGGCGACGCCCGCGACCTGGACGTCCACATCGAGTTTCTTTGCCATGCGCTGTGTGCGATAGGCGAAACGTCGCTTGTCCCGGGGGTTGCAAAAGTTCTCGCCGATCTGGAAACGCAGCGCGAGCGATTGCAGCCGGAGGTGGTCAAGGCGGTTGGTCGTATCGCACGAAGCGGTGTGTTGGACGAAATGCGTGCCGCGGTGAAGAAAGTACAAAGTCCCAACAACGGGGCCGGGCCGGCCTCGCGGTCCGAGGCGGTGTATCGCGAAGCCGAAGGGCGAATCCACGCCCAACTCGATGAACTCCGCAGCCACGAAGGCGGCCTGGCTGACCCACTTGCGGTTACGGAACACCATGCCATGCGCATCGCGGCGAAGCGACTGCGCTACACGCTGGAGATTGTGAAAGCGCCATACGGCGGCACGTTGGACGAAATGATCGGAGTGACCCGGCGGGTGCAAGTTCTGTTGGGCGACATTCACGATTGCGATGTTTGGGCGGAACGGCTCGATGCCTTTGCCAGCCGACAACGGCAGCGCATCCTCGACCGCTACGGCCATGAGCGGCCGTATGGCCGGCTCGCGCCGGGAATTGAACACTTACGAGAATCGAGAGCGCGCGACCGCGAACGTCGGTTCCAGGAACTGGTCGGATACTGGGAGACGTTGAAGCGGGACGGCACCTGGGAGGAACTACGACGCCGGGCCGCAGCGGCGGGCAACCCACCGGCTGAGACTGCTGAGCCAGCACCTCCGGCCGATTCTCCAGGTTGCGTAAGCGATCAGAACGGCAGGAACAACCCCAAGAGGAACACGGTTCCGGAAGCGAGCCTTGCAGCCTTTGCAGGGGATCGGAAAGACTAGCCATGGACCCGAACGAGAAACTCGACACCCCAAAGCACGAATCAAAACTCGTGGCGGCGGTCGACGTGGGCTCGAACGCCCTGCGCATGGCGATTGCCGAGGTCTTGCCCAACGGCGAGTTCGAGATTCTTGAGCGGCTTCAGCGCGCCGTTCGGCTGGGTCAGGATACGTTCCTCCGGGGGCGGCTGGGGGGGCAGAGCATGCGCGCCGCGGTGAGCGTGCTACAGGATTTTCGGCAGGTGCTGCGCCTTTACGAAGTGGGCCCATTGCGCGCGGTGGCCACCAGTGCGGTGCGCGAGGCCAGCAATTCCGATACGTTCATCGACCGGGTGTTCATGGCCACGGCGTTTCAGCTTGAAGTGATCGGAACCTCGGAGGAGAGCCGATTGACCGTGTCGGCCGTGCGGCGCGCCGTGGGCGATGCCCTCGACGTCAATCGGGGCGCAAGCCTGATTGCCGACGTCGGCGGCGGCAGCACGTTGCTCACGCTGCTCGAAGACGGCGAGATCGTAAGTTCCCACGGATTGCGTTTGGGTTCCATTTGGCTGCAAGAGATGCTGGCCACCAGCCAAGAGTCGCCCGACCGCTCCACCGAGCTGCTGCGCCACCACATCTGGAACGCCTTGAGCACCGCCCGAACGTCGCTTCCACTCGACCGCGTGCAATCGTTCATTGCCGTGGGCGGCGATGCACGCTTTGCCGCACGCGAAGTCGGCAAGCCCACCGACGTGCCCGACCTGATGATCGTGGAGCAGGCCGACCTCGACCGCCTCGTGCGGCAGTGTCAGAAGTACACTGCCGAGGAGTTGTCGCGGCGGCACGGACTGCCGTTTGCCGAGGCCGAAACGATCAACCCCGCACTGCTGGTGTATCAGTTGTTGCTGAAAAAGACACAGGCTGAACGGCTGATCGTTTCCCACGTTTCCATGCGAGACGGCTTGCTGCTGGAGTTGGCGCGCGCCGCGACCGGGCAGGAGGATGAGGGACTAGTCAAAGGCATGATCCATTCGGCCGCTGCCCTGGCGGAAAAGTACGGTGTCGACCCGGCCCATGCCGGCGCGGTGGCCGATCTTGCCATCCAGCTTTTCGATCTGCTTCAGGCCGACCACGGTTTGAGCACCCGGCACCGTTTGTTGCTGCGCGTCGCCGCCATGTTGCACGAGGTGGGCGCGCTGATCAACCCGCGATCGCTTCACAAGCACAGCTACTATATTATTTCCAACTCGGAAATATTTGGGTTGAATCGGAACGAGACGGAAATCGTCGCGCATACCGCTCGCTATCACCGCGGCGGCGGCCCGAAGCCAACACACATTGACTATGCGGCACTGCCGCGAGAAAAGCGCGTCGTGATCAACAAGCTGGCGGCCCTGGTACGCCTGGCCGATGCGTTGGTGCGCGGGCATGGCGATTCCACTCGCCGGATGCGGTTTGACCGGGAGGGTGACGAATTGATCGTGCATTTGCCGGCCGCGGCCGACCTGCTGCTGGAACGGCGGGCGCTCGTTGGCCGTCGCGATCTGTTCGAGGACGTGTACGGCATGAAGGTGCGACTCGAGGAAGGACAGTAGAAAATGGCCAAGGACGTCTTGAAATCGACCGAACTGTACATCAACCGCGAGTTGAGCTGGCTGGAGTTCAACGATCGCGTGTTGCGCGAAGGGCTTAACCCGGAGTTGCCGCTCTTGGAACGTGCGAAGTTCCTGGGGATTGTCAGTTCGAACCTCGACGAATTCTTCATGGTGCGCGTGGCAGGGTTGATGCAGCAGCGCGCGGCCGGGGTGCGGCGCCGCGACTTTTCCGGCCTTTCGCCTGCCGCGCAACTCGCCCGCATCAGCGAGCGAGCCCACACAATGGCGGCGGAACAATCAGAGGGCATTACCGCCGTGCTGGGGCTTTTGGAGGAACACGGGCTATGCGTGGTCTCGCGGGAGCGTTGGACCGATGGGCAGCGCCAACACCTGGGGCGGCACTTCGCTCGGGAGGTCTTGCCCATTTTAACCCCTCTTGCTATCCAGGAACTCGATTCCGTCCCGCTCTTGCCCGGCCTGCAACTTTACATTGCCGTCCTGCTTCGGCGCGGCGAAAAGGGTGAAGGAAAGGCCGAAGGCCGCCGGGTGGCGGTCGTGCCGGTGCCGACGCAGTTCCAGCGTTTCGTGCTGCTTCCAACCGAGGAGGGCACGCACTTCGCCTGCTTGGAAGACGTGATTGCCGACAATGTCGATTTGGTCTTTCCCGGATGCGACATTCTGGCAACCACGTGCTTTCGCATTACTCGCGATGCCGATGTCGACCTGCGCGATGACGACGCCGGGGACCTGCTGCACGCGATTGAAGAAGCGGTGTTGGCGCGGCGGCGGCGGGCGGCGGTGCGGCTGGAAATCACCGCCGGAGCCCATCGCCTTTTGCGTAAATGGCTCACCGACTGGCTCGCGATGCGCAGTGACGACATCTATGAAATCGACGGCATGCTCGACGCGACGGCGCTCTGGCAGTTGTCCGGCCTCGAAGGATTCGACAAGCTTCGCAGCCCCGATTGGCCGCCGCAGCCGCCGCGCGACCTGATCGGCTGGGACGACCTTTGGGAAGCCATTCAGAATCATGATGTGATGCTCTTCCACCCTTATGAAAGCTTTGATCCCGTGGTCCAGCTTTTGGAACGCGCCGCGAACGATCCAGACGTGTTGGCCATTAAGCAAACGCTCTATCGCACCAGCGGCGACTCGCCGATTATCCGAGCGCTGGAAAAGGCCGCCCAAAGCGGCAAGGAAGTTACCGTACTGGTAGAATTGAAGGCGAGGTTCGACGAGGCGAGGAATGTGAATTGGGCACGCCGGCTCGAAGATGCCGGCTGCCACGTCATCTATGGCATCGCCAACTACAAAACCCACTCGAAAGCCCTGCTGGTGGTACGCCGCGAGTCGGGCCGCATCCGCCGATACGTCCATCTGGCCACCGGCAACTACAACGACAAGACCGCTCGGCTTTACTCCGACACGGGCCTGCTCACCTGCGACCGCGACATGGCCACCGACGTGGCCTCGTTCTTCAACCTGCTGACCGGCTATTCAGAAACCGTCGGCTGGTCCAAACTCACCATCGCGCCTACCGGCTTGCGGCAACGGTTCATCGACCTGATCGGGCGCGAAGTTCAGGTGTCGACGCCCGACCGCCCCGGCTTGATCATCGCCAAGGTCAACTCGCTGCAGGACACGGAGATCATCAGGGCGTTGTACCGGGCGAGCCAGGCTGGTGTCAAGGTGCAACTGAATGTGCGGGGGATATGTTGTCTGCGGCCCGGTATCAAGGGCGTTTCCGAAAATATCGAGGTCACCTCGATCATCGACCGTTTTCTGGAGCATGCGCGCATCTTCTATTTCCGCAACGGGGGACACGAGGAAGTGTACTTGGGTAGCGCCGAT
>SKZG01000135.1 GCA_007127495.1 Planctomycetales bacterium | reverse complement strand
GCGAGGTTGTAGCGCGCTCCATGGGTCCACGGGCCGCCCGGCGAAGCTTCGAGGGTGCGGGTGGCGAAGTAGTCGATCGCGGCGGGAAAGGCACCCCGCTCGTAGGACAGAAGTCCAAGCCAATAGCTGGCGTTTTGCTTGGCCCGGACGAAAACCGGCTTCTCCATGGCCAGCCGCTGGGCTACCGCCTCGCGCAGCTCGGCCTCGTCGGCGTCCGGCTGGGCCGCCTTCAGCATGTGGTAGAACACGTCGTCGAGGCTCTCGATTTGCCGGTCGGCCGGCCGCGCAGCCTGGTAGTACTGTGTGGCACTGTCCTCGCCGACCAACTGCCCCTTGAGGTGGAGAATCCGCCCGCGCCAAAGCGCCGAGTCCTGGCCAACTTGAAAGGGCGCCATTTCAGCGAAACGCTGCTGCATCACCTGCGGGTTCTCGCCGAGCATCAATTGCTGACGCATGGTTTCATAGGGTTGTGCCCATAACCGGGCGCCGCCGATTCGTGGCGTGCCGGCAAATCGCCGGCCTTGCCTCTGCGCATCGACCGTCAGAACAAGCTTCTGCTCCCCTACGAGCCGCGACTCGACCAGCGCCATCCGGCGCGAAAGCTGTGAGGGCGTGGCCGCCACCAGTGCCGTGAGGTCGTCCAGGTCGGCGGGGCCGACGGGGTACGGGGTGGATGTGTCGAGATCCAATCGGCTCAGGATATTCGGATCGGACGCGGCCTCGGCCAGCGTCGCCGGGCGCAGCGCCAGTTGGCCATCGTCATCCAGCGATGCGCCGTCCGGTCCGGGAATCGGCAGTCCGAGCACCGGGTCGAAAAGATGCACGTCGTCGCCAATGAGCACGCCGACCACCCAGGCCCGAAGCCCCGCCGAGCCGCCGACACGGCGTGGAGGCAATGCCAGCACGGCCGCATCGATCCCTTCCTGGCGCAACAGTTCGATGAAGACCCAGGCCCGATCCAATACGCCGGCGCGCCCCAACAGCAAGGTTTCCCAGGGGAACTGGTTCATCGGCGCGTGGCCGGGTTGCGGCGACAGTTCATCGAGCGAGTCGAGCTGGATATTGCGAACGGTCCAGTCGAACAGATGCATGGCACGGCTCAGTTCGTCCAGGCGATCGCCCCGTGCCCATCGTGCCACGTCGCGAAGCCACACGGCCTGCTGAAGGTCCGCGCCATCGTGGCGGGGAAACCGCATCCGGTCGAGGTCCGCGAGCATGGGAAGCGAGCGGAGCGGCTCCGGGAGGGTTTCCACGAGGGGGTCGGGGCTCCAGCGCTCCGGCGGCGGCTGGGTTGCGGCCCACTGGTTCAGCCGCTCAACGATCTCTTGCAGCATCTCGCCTGCACGGAATTGCTCCAGGCGTCCGAGGTTGTCCATCGCAACCGTGAACAACTCCTCGCGATACTCCGAATCCTCGAAGCCCGAATCGGCGCCGTCGAGCAGCGGGGCCTGCTCCCGGCAACCGATGGCAACCAGCAGGGCGGCCAGGGCGGGGGTAAGGCACACGACCAAAAACACGAAACGCTTTCTCATTGCTGCAGCTCCTCCACGGCCCGCCGAATTCGGAGCAGTCGCTCCAGCAAACCACGAAGCTCCGATAACGGGACCATGTTCGGGCCGTCGCTGGGTGATGTGTCGGGAGTCGGGTGGGTTTCAAAGAACAGGGCGTCGGCGCCGATGGCGACTGCGGCTCGGGCGAGCGGCTCGACCATCGCCCGATTTCCGCCCGTTGCCGCTCCCAATCCGCCGGGCTCCTGAACGCTGTGCGTGGCATCGAAGACGACGGGTACCCCGAGCGATTGCATCTGGGGGATGGCTCGCATATCGGTTACCAAGCGCCCGTACCCAAAAAAGGTGCCCCGCTCACCGAGCAGGATATCCCGACAGCCTCCGGCTTCCAGTTTGCCGACCACGTGCCGCATGTCGGCGGGGGCGAGAAACTGGCCCTTCTTGACGTGAATCGCACGGCCGGTCTCCGCCGCCGCCAACAGCAAATCGGTTTGGCGGGCCAGGAAGGCCGGAATCTGCAGCAGGTCGCACACTTCGGCCGCGGCGGCCGCCTGCCCAGGTTCGTGAATGTCGGTCGTCACCGGCAATCCCGTGGCTTGCCGTACTTGGTCGAGTATTTCCAGCCCTCGACTCAGCCCCGGCCCACGGTACGACTGGACGCTCGTTCGGTTGGCCTTGTCGAACGATGCCTTGAACACCAGGGGGACGGGGAGTTCGTCGGCGATGGTCCTCAGCGCGTGGGCAATCTCCATAACAACCGGCGAGTCCTCGATGACGCACGGGCCGGCAATTACCAGAAGCGGCCGGCCTGCGCCGCAGCGATGCGAGCCGATGGTGACAGGGTTTTCAGGCAAGGTAGCACGTACTTGGTTATGAGGTTCCCCGAGGCACAACGAGGGTCAGCCGTTGCGGCGCGGCTTCGATTTCAAGCGGCAGGATCCCTCCCGGGTCGCCGTCTAATTGGAACGGCACCTCGGTGTCGGCCGAAACCGTGAGGCGCCGCACCCGTTGCACGACAACATCGCGCATACGCGGGTGGGTTCCCGTCAGTACGCCCCCCGCATAGCGGAGTCCATGCCAAAGGCCGCCTCGGGCGAAGGCGCAAACATCCAGGCTTCCGTCGCAGGGGTCGGCCTGCGGCGCGATGGCCAGCCGGCCACCGTAACAGGGCAAATTGAACGCGAACAACCAACGCCCGACCCCGCCGTGACGCAATTCCACACCCGCTGACGGGTCAGCGTCATCCCATGAGTATTCCATGGGCGGGTACATATAAGTACGGATCGACTGGAGGATGGGTTTGAAATAGTCGCGAGTGCGGATATGGCCGGTCCGCCGCGCGTGGACGGATCGGACCACCTCGGCGTCGAACCCGCAGCCGACCATCAGCAGGAAGAGCCGTCCATTAGCCCGCCCGGCGTCGAGCCGCGCAAGCCGCCCTGCGATTAGTATCCGGCATAGTTCCTCCGGGTTTTTCGACCAGCCAATATATCGGGCGAGCAAATTCTCATTGCCGGCCGGCAACATGGCGATGGGCAGTCCGGGGGGCGTTCGATTGGCCAGTTCGGCGGCCGTTCCGTCGCCCCCGACGCCTACCAGGGCGCGCAACCGCCCTTCACTGTGCCAGCGCATAGCGGTGGCGCATGCGACCGACAAGTCGCTACCCACATCGGGGTTTATCCCCTCCTTGCAAAGTAAATCCACCAACCGGTCGACCCGATCGCGAGCCGATCGGGCTCCCGCCGTCGGATTGACGGAAATGACCACCTGATCAGCGTCGGACGGTAGTGGTTGACTGGGGAAAGGCAAAACGTACCCGTTCAAGGAGACTGGTCCAATTTGTTGGGGCGAATGTACCCGTCACCGGCCACCAGCCCTCAGTATACGACGAAATCGTGGAAAGTGTAGTGCCCTTCCGCTGCACCTGTAGCGAAATAGCGCAGTCCGATTGAAGGCTATGCCGAGACGTCGGTCGCGGTCAGTTAATGGCCATCGTGACATAAGATGTTATAAGCTAAGGAGTTAGACGAACTTTTTCCGAATTTCCGCCTGAAACCCGGCCAATTGGCACGAGGTGTGCTTTACTATGGCATGCGGCGGGCCGCAATTCGCCCGCCGCAATTTCCAAGCTGGCCCGTGGGGCCTCTGACGGAGATTAGCCGAACGGTTTCCCTTGCCCTTACCGTTTGGTGAGCCACTGTGTTGGTGGCACTTCAGAGGCCCCAATTTTTATGGCTCTTCCGTTTCTGGGTGCAGGCCGCTTCATTGTAGCAGGCACACGCCGTGTGCCGTACCTGAAAGAAAGGCTGTCTGGACTTAGAAACGGAAGAGCCATTTCTATGCGTCTCCGGCGTAAGCTATATTTGCTGCGAAAGCCCGTAATGTCGGGCATCCGTCTGCACAAAGGCTTGCTGGAGGTGGTAAAGATGGCCCCCACGAACGCACCCCCGACTTCTGTGGACAACCCGCCGGCTCGGAACGCCGGAGGGGCAGACGCCCCCTCGCCGGACCGGACCGCCTGGTGGCGGCATCTGCTGGAGCCCAAGTGGATTGTCCTGTTTCTGGGGCTGTCCGTGTTGCTGCCCGGCGCGGTGATTGCCTATTCCCGCCTCGGCGTCATGGCAGGGCGGGAGGAGAAGCACGGCGAAGTCACTCTGGGTGAATTCCGGTTCCTGGCAAGTCGCCAGGAGCGAAGTCCCATTTCGGCCGCAACGTTTTCCTTGCATTTGGCACTGCTCCCGGAAACCGAGGCACTGGCTCGGGCCAGGCTCCAATCACACTGGTATCGGGTGCAGCAGGGCGTGGAAGAGCTTCTCCGGCACGCCCACGGCGGCGATTTCGAGGACCCCTTGCTGGGAGACCTCAAGCGCCAGCTTCAGGAGCAGATCAACGCGATTCTCGGCGCGCGGGTCGTGGCCCATGCGATTGTGACCGATCTGAACCTCGAATTCTCCGGCATCGACGCGTCCTATCCGCCGCCTGACGAAGTGGTGCGGTCGCTGCCGTGGACCGACTGAACATTGCACGAGCACAACACGAAGAAGGGGCTCTTAGAAACGGCAGAGCCCGACTGACCCTTATGAACCCTTCAGAACTCGTCCTGGACCGCCTCGCCGGTCGTGCAACGCAGCTTTACAGCCTCCCCACCGTGGCAATGAAGGTGCTTGAGCTGGCCGGCAATCCACGTGTCGATACGCACGCGCTGAAAGAGTGCATCGAGAAAGATCCGGCTCTGACGGGCAAGATACTCCGGGTCGTCAACAGTTCGCTATTCGGTCTCAGCCGCGAGGTCAGCGACCTGAGTCAGGCGTTGACGCTGCTGGGCAGCAAGCCGCTGAAAATGCTTGTATTGGGCTTCAGCCTGCCGCCGGGCCTCTATGCGCAAGTGGAAGGGAATGTGCTCCAACGTTACTGGCGGCATACCCTGACGAAGGCCGTGGCCGGCCGCGAAATCAGTGAATCGCTGTGGCAGATTCCGGGCGACGACGCGTTCGTGGTCGGGCTGCTGCAAGATTTGGGCCAGTTGCTGCTCATTCAGGAAATCGGCGAGCCGTATTGCCGACTGTTGCGGAAGGTGGAGGAGGGGCATTTTGACCTCGCGACCGTCGAGGTGGAGATCATGGGCTTCGACCACACCGCCCTGACCGCCCGCCTCCTTGCCAAATGGCACCTGCCCGCAACCCTCACCGAAGCCGTTCCCTGGGGTGAAGGGCGGCGTCCTTCCGACGGTGCCGGCAGGGGCCGCAGCCCTCTGCAAAAGATCCTGCACCTGGCCGAGCTGCTCGCCCGGTTCCTGGCCGACGGCCGGCCGGAAGCCTTGGCGGAAGTACTCATTATCGGCCGGAATTATCGGGAGTTCTCCGATGAGCAGCTCGAGCGACTTGTCGAGGCCCTGGAGGAAAAGGTCCTGCATCTGGCCGACGTGCTGTCCTTGGAATTGCCCGACGGAATGAACTATACCGACGTCTTGATTCGCGCCCACCGGCAGATGTCGGCCGTTGCCGAGTCGCTGGCGCAGAGCCTCCTGGACGGCGAGGACGAGCCGTGTTCGACGGCCGAGGAGCAGTCGCTGTTAAATGAAGTGCAGGACCTGGCCGACGCGGTTGCACGCTATCGGACCGCCGCGCCGGTGG
>SKZG01000084.1 GCA_007127495.1 Planctomycetales bacterium | reverse complement strand
GGCTCGCCAGCCCGCGTTGCCCACCCAGCCGTCGGTCCCCTCGAACCGGATCCCGGTGCCGCCGCTGTCGATGGTCAGTTCTACACCGTCGGCGTAGCGGTACTTCAGGTGATACTCGTGGTAGGTATCGTACAGGCCGCTTTCGTGGCGGCGGCCGGTGCCTTCGACCTCGACGGGCCCGCTGCGCTCGGTGTCGTTGGCCCACTGGGCGAAGTCCAACAGGTGGGCGCCCCAGTCGGTAAGCTGGCCGCCGGAGTAGTCGCTCGCCCAGCGCCAGTGGAACAGGTGCAGGCCCGCACGGTAAGGCGCCCAGGGAGCAGGCCCCAGCCACATGTCCCAGTCGAAGTTGGGAGGAAGGCGTTTGGGCGTGGGATCACCGGCGCCGGCAGGCCCGCCCGGAAGCGTTACCCGGATGCGCTGGAGTTTCCCGATCCGCCCGTTGCGGACCAGCTCCGCCATGCGGTGATAGATGCCCAACGAGCGGCCTTCCGTAGCCCATTGGAACACGGCGCCGAACTGCCGGACCACGTCGGAAAGCACCCGGCCCTCGGCGATGGTGAGCGTGGGCTTCTCGCAAATGACGTCCTTGCCCGAGCGAACGGCCGCCATCGACATCGGCACGTGCCACTGGTCCTGGGTTGAAATCATCACCGCGTCGATATCGTCGCGGGCGATCACTTCGCGCCAGTCGCGGGTGACTTGGTAGGAGTAGTCGCCGCCCGATCGCTCGCGGAGCACGGCCGAGGCTCTCTCGATCTGCGCCTGGTCGACGTCGCAGACGGCCACGACCTGGGCGTCGTCCTGCCCGAGGAACATCCGCAGGTTCCGGCCGATGCCGTGCTCGCCCACACCGATGAACCCGATGGTCACCCGCTCGCTGGCCGGCGGCTTGCCTTCCGCGCCGAACGCGCCGGCCGGGATGAAGTACGGCGCCGCCAGCGCGGCCGAGGCGCCCTGCAGGAATCGTCGGCGGGTTACTGGGTTCGTTCGCATGGAATGGGCTCTGGAGGCAGGATGGTAGGATGCGAATGGTGCATGGTAGGGTGGACCGAGTGGAGCGAGTCCCACCATGGTCTTACTTCATCAAAATCGGGGGTTGCGATTGTGGGACGATATCAGCCTACTTGTCCCCCGGCCCAATTGCAAGGGCGATGGGGGATGCGCGACCTCAAAACCGGCTGGCGTCGATCACCTCGCCGGAGGCGCGATGGCCCAATCGGGCGTGAATATCCCGGTCGGCACTGGCTTGCGTTGAAGTTCCGACGGTGGTATCCTGCTCCTCATCATGGAGAATGCGCAGTCTTAGCGTGCGCTCACTCGGCCGGCACGGTGCGGACGGGCTGCCGGGGGTCGTCGGGAGTGCGGAGTGCGAGGGGCCCCGGCCGGCCCGATACGGCGGCTTGGAATTGCTCCGGGGTGCGCACCGCCGTCTTCTCGACGTGGGTTACCAGCATGCCCACGCGCAGGCCGGCTTCCCAGGCGGGCGAGCCGTCCTCGACGTCGATGACGACGACCCCTTCGTCGAACGCGGGCGTGCGGGTGCGGTGCCGCGCCGCGTCGAGCCAGGCCGTGGGATAGTCGACTCGCAGGCCGCGCCAGGCCGGCGCCGGCGCGGTGACGACACGCCACCCGCGCACCGGGTACTTTGAAAGCGTCACGTCCACGCGCCGCGGGCGTCCATTGCGCAGAATCGCCAACCGGGCCACCGCCTCGACCGGCAGTTTACCCACTTCCAGATACAGCCCGTCGGCATCGTAGATCGGCGTGCCGTCGACCGCCGTGAGGATGTCGCCCTCGCGCAGGCCGAAGCGGTCGGCCGGGGTGCCGGGCACGACTTCACTCAGCCGCGTGCCCTGCACGCCGGCATGCATCTCGCGCGGGGTGAGGTTCGTGGGCCGGACGCCCAGGAACCCGTACTCGACCTCCCGTCCCTCCTTCAGTGTCGCCAGCACGCGATGGAAGGTGGCGTCGACGGGAATCGCGTAGCCGGCAGCCCGCTCGTGGCTCGTCGTGGCGGCCAAAGCGACGCATAGCCCGATCATCTCGCCCTGCCGATTCAGGAGCGGGCCGCCGCTGGTTCCCAGGGTCAGGCGGGCATCGGTCTGGATTAGCGTGCCGAAATGATGGAGCGTGCTGCGGTCGGAAGGGTCGAACTCGTTGGGCGAAGGGGGCGCCTTCCGCGCCAGGTTCGAAACGATCCCCCAACTTGCACTCGCCTGCCCGTCGCGCGCGATGGCGTACGGATTGCCCAGGGCAATGACCAACTGGCCGCGCTGAAGCCGGTCGGCGTTGCCGAAGCGGATGGGGGTCAGGTCGTCGGCGTCGATGGCCAATACGGCCAAGTCGCTGCGCGGATCGGCGCCCTTCACCCATGCCCGGTACACCTTGCGCTCGTGCGTGGTGACGTAGTACTCGCTGTCCTCGCCAAGCACGTGGTGGGCGGTCAGGATGAGGCCGCGCGCGCCGACGACCACCCCCGTACCGTATTCGTTGGGAATGAAGTCGGGGTCGGTCGGCTGCGGGGCGGGTGCAGGCGCCAGGCGGCGGCCGAAGGGGTCGGGCCGAAACTCCAGGGGAAACGTGTCGCCCGGCCGGCTCTTCCGCACCCGAGCAATGGCCACGACCGACCCCTCTGCCTGGGCGATCGCATCGATCATGGCCTGCTCCATGGCCCCGACCATCGCGGAGCCGGCCGGTTCCTGGGCGGCGCTACCGCGGAGGCACGCCAGGGTGAGGCAAGCGGCTAGGAGCAGGAATCCGGTGCGCATGGCGGTTTTCCAGTCGAGCGCGTAACGGTTCGGCCGCATGAAGGGCTGTGCAAGACGGCAGAAAGAGGGAAAGGGGAAACGGACGGGTTGACCGGAAAGCTACCTCACCCTCGCGATATCCAGTATCTTCATTGTACCTCCCGCGACCAACGGGTGTAGTGCGGGCTGTGCCCAATGTTACTTACTTTGGGACCATTTGGGAGCATTTTGTTAGCGGAGCGGCGCGAGCCGCCCGGTTTTCCGACTGTAATACCGGACGGCTTGCGCCGTGCCGCTACAAAGTAAGTGGCATTGGGGCTGTGCCCGCGGCGTTTCCCTGCGATCAATATACACGGGAGAATCCGATGCCGGGGAACTGCTGAATTGTTCCCAGTACGTCAATCTCGGCGGGTGCCCCCTCTCGGAACCCGAATCCCCCCGAACCGGCCCCTACGATATTGTGTACCCCCCGATGTCCACTAGCCGGAGACCGGCCACTCGCCGGAACTCACCCATGTTGAGCGTCGCCAATGCATAGCCCATGCTCAGTGCGGTTACGGCAATTTGGAGGTCTCGATCACCGATCATCTCGCCGCGGCGCGTCAACTCGGCGAATTGGACAGCGAACCTTTGTGCTTGGCTCAAATCGAAGGGAACGATCGGCAGTCGAGCGAAGAGGTTCTGCACAAACGATTCGCGTCGAGCACGGCACTCGGGTGTGTCGGCGCGCTGAACGCCGATGAGCAACTCCGCCGCAGTCATGGCAGCAATCGCGGGAGGGGAATGATCCAGCAACAGCCGCTCCAGATCGAATCGCCGTCGCTCAAAAGCGACCAACACGGAGGAGTCGAGCATCACGCCCATGGATCGTACGGCAGGCGGACCGCCTCCCGGCTGAGGTCGATGGATTCGGCCAATTGGTCGTCCGGATCGGGATGCTCCAAGCGCCAACGACGGAGGAATCCGACCAAATCTTCCGAGGCTTCGGCCGGTGCGGGCAAAGGAGTAATTCTCGCCAGCGCGCGACCTTCCTTCATGATGATCGCCGTTTCGCGACTCGCATGAACGCGTTCCAACAACTCGCCAAGGTTGGCCGCCGCCTGTTCAACTGTCACCATCGTTTCGCTCATCCGTCACACCGCCTTCGACAACAATGGGCCCACTTGACCCGGCGCCGCGAGAGTTCTGTGCGACCTCACGACCACACAGCTACCCAAGCCCCCCAAAAGTATCTTACTCGCGGGCCATGGGACGTGCAAGGGGCCGCGGCAAGGCCGCTCCTTCTGCCTCGATAGGCCTTTCTCGATCAGGCGCCGGATATACCCCTCGAGCAGTTCGTGCAACCGCTCGCCGCCAGCCCCCATGATCGATCTTCCGGGATATCAGTCGATGGACATAACGCCGGAATCACCGGTGCCATGTTACCTGCGCGCTGCTCGCGCGGCTGCCCGGGCCTGAGAATGCTGCCGGAACCGCTTGCATCGGTTCCCCCGGAACGGCTAGAATCATGGTTCCCGCAGTAGCCCCTTCCGGAAAAGGGGAATTGGGGTAGCATAACGAGTACGGCACCACCCTGTGCTATGAGCTTTTTCGTATGCGCATGTTAGACGCAGAACGGCAGCAGTCCGTGAAGGTGTTGCAGCTTTATCTGTCCGTGCGCGAGGCTACGGAGCTTCGGAAGCGGTTGGACGAACTGCTCGTCGACCCGGAGGCCAATGAGCATTTTCACGTCTTCGCCGAGGATATGTCACGGGAGCTGTCGTGTTCGATTGTCACGCCGCGCAAGTTGGCGACAGGCACCTACACGGAGTTGGAGCGAAATATCTTCGGCGAGAAATGAGCACGGTGCGCAACCAGTGGCTGTATTAGATGGCGGGGGCGGGTCCGGGAACGGGCCGGGTGCCTGCGGGCGGCCATCGCGCTCGCGGAGGAGTGCGGCGGGTTCGCAGACGTGCAGTAGCCCAGACGCCGAAGTTGTTGTTGCAGCGTCGACCAGGGTATACTAAGAAGGGAGCCGAAGGTGCCGCTGCGTGTGGGATTCTCCGTACATTCAGGAGTTCGCCGTGAAATATACCGTTCTGATCCAGGAATCGGACGAAGGCTTCGCCGCCTCTGTGCCAGGGTTGCCCGGCTGCCACTCGCAAGGCCAGACTGAGGCCGAGGCGCTCGCCAACATTAGGGACGCCATCCGAGACTATTTGGCCGTCGTTGAGGAATTGGCTGCGTCTGCGGGAACCAAACAAGTTGCCGTCGAGGTGTAGCCATGCCCAAACTGGCAGGCGTGAATCATCTTGACGCCGTTCGGGCACTCGAAAAGGCTGGGTTCCGGATCGCCCGGCAGGGCAAACATATTGTGATGACCGATGGCACGCGGGTGCTCACCGTGCCGCGACACAACCCGGTGAACGCGATCACGATGGGCAGTATTGTCCGGGATGCCGGATTGACGAACGACGAGTTTCGCGAGCTTCTGTAAGGGAAATCGCCGAACCAATCGCTGGACCGGAGTGGCCGATTCGGTCGGAATGGAGGGTTGGTTGGCGGCCCCCCGGCAAACGTACCGTTCGGCCGCTCGGTGACCCTGCCCACTCGCATTCTTTGCCCGTTGCGGAGAACCCATGAGAACTCCAACAGGCGCGGCTGCCATCCCGTTCTTGCAGGTTCAGGGTGCGGCCATTCCCTCGGCCACGAGGACCTTCTGCCGCAATTCCTCCAGTAGTTCCGGGTTTTCCTTGAGGTACTCGCGCACTTTCTCGCGGCCTTGGCCGAGTTGTTGCTCGCCGTAGCGGAACCAGGCGCCGGTTCGGGTGACCATCTTGTGGTTCATGGCCAGGTCGAGCAGGTCGCCCTCGTAGCTGATGCCATCGGCGTGCATCATGTCGAACTCGGCCACGCG
>SKZG01000551.1 GCA_007127495.1 Planctomycetales bacterium | reverse complement strand
GTCCGGCCCGACCAACGGCCTCCGGTACTCCAGCCTCCGGTACTCCGGCCTCCGGTACTCCGGCCTCCGGTACTCCGGCCTCCGGTACTCCGGCCTCCGGTACTCCAGCCCCCGGTACTCCAGCCCCCGTTAGTTCGGCCCCGGTGGATGTGCATGCAGCGGCCGGGCCGGCGAGGGAGGAATCGGTCGCCTCGAAAGCATCGCCACGGAACCCCGCTGAGGCACTAGCGGAAGTGGCTCGCGTGGTCGCTCAGTGTACTCGGTGCCCCGAGCTGGCCAAGACGCGAACCCAAACCGTTTTCGGCGTGGGCAACCCAAACGCACGGCTCGTCTTCTGCGGCGAAGCCCCGGGCGCCGATGAGGACCAGCAGGGCGAGCCGTTCGTCGGCGCGGCGGGCCAGTTGCTCAATAAGATCATCGCCGCCTGCACGCTGCGTCGCGAGGACGTGTACATTCTGAACATCCTCCGCTGCCGGCCGCCGGGCAACCGCTTGCCCTTGCCCACCGAAGCGGTGAACTGCCGCGAATACCTCGACGCGCAACTGCGCATCATCCAGCCCGAGTTCATCTGCTGCCTCGGCGCCTGCGCCGCACAGAACCTGCTGCAAACGAACGTCGCCATAGGCAAGCTGCGCGGCCGATTCCACGACTACCGTGGCATGAAGGTGCTTTGCACCTACCATCCCGCCTACCTCCTGCGCAACCCCGCCGCCAAACGCCCCACCTGGGACGACATGAAGATGCTCATGACCGCCATGGGCATTGAGGTGCCGTAATTCCGCCGGCTTGACCGGTGTCGGCGGTGGGGGCACAATGGTTGGAGGGTTACGTCCTTCGACATCTGGGAGAAAACAGAATGGCTTGCCGCAAGGTACATAGCGGTGTTCGGGTTGTGTGGTTGCTTGCAGTTACGGCGTGGATGTCCGCCGCCGGGCTGGCGCGGGACGCCAGCGCGGGGGAGCCGCCACCGGGCGTCACTCGCCATTGGCCGGTGCGGGAGGCCGGCGCGGGTGAACGGCCGCCGGGCATCGGCTACCGAGCGGAGGACCTGCATGCCTGGCACGATCGGCTGGCGCGGCTCGACGCGACGACGCCGAAGCCCGACCTGCTGGGCCTCGAACGATTGATTGCCTACGAAGAGAACGCCCGCTTCGCGTATGCGTTCGGCGAACGGCCGGCGGGGGGCGAAGCCGGGCTCCAACTGCAATCCCGCCGCGTGCTGCTGATCAAGCCGGGGCTGCTGATCGTCGACGACCTGTGGAGCCGTGCCGCGTCGGCCCAAATCATCGGCCGCATCGGCTGGACCCCGGAGCCGATCAGTGTGCCGCCCCACGCGAAGGGACCGGTCGAGGGCCTCGACGGGCTCCGCTGGTCCGATGCGGACGATCCGGTGGGCGACGTGCCCGTCGGGCCCGTTGCCGCCGAGCCGGCCGAAACACCCGCGACCAAGGCCGTACGCACCGTGTGTCTGTTCCGGTTGGGCGACGCAAACGCCGCCCCACAGGCCGCCTCCTTCGAACCGCTCAACGAGCGCGACGCCTGGCAGCTCGCGCTCCGCGCCGGCGGGCTCGCGTTCACTGTGGAATTGCCGCGGCGTTACGCCAGGCCGGGCTGGATCGCGGCGAGGGCCGACGGTTCGGGCGAGCCGATCGGGCTCCGGGCCCTGCCGGCCGGTATCCTGCCGCACGGAGAGGAGGGCGTGCGTCTCATCGAACGTTGGGACCGGGCGTACCGTGGCGAGCGGCGCGCGGGATGGGACACCGGTCTGGTGGCCGAAGACCTTCAGCACGCCGTCGAGCAGGGCATCGTCAAGCCGTGCCGCGTGATCGACCTCGGCTGCGGGTCGGGCACCAACGCCGTCTACCTGGCCGGGAAGGGCTTCGACGTGACCGCCGTCGACGTGGCCCCGACCGCGCTGGCCGTCGGCCGGGCCAAGGCCGACGAGGCCGGCGTGGAAGTGCGCTGGGTGCTGGCCGACGTGCTGAACCTGCCCGACTTGGGCACGTTCGACCTCATCTTCGACCGCGGCTGCTACCACAACGTGCGTTACGTCGATGCCGCCCGATTCGTCGAGTCGATGCGCCAACTGATGCGGCCGGGCTCGCGTGCTCTGATCGTCTCCTGCAACCGCGACGGCCCGCCGGGAGTGCGCGAGCAAACCATGCGCGACGATTTCTCCGACGGGTTCGAGTTCATCTGGCTGAAGCAGTCGGAAATCCAAACCGGCGCCGCCGCCGACCGCCGCCACGCCTCGTGGTCGCTGATGCTCGAGCGGCGCTGACCCAATGCCACTTACTTTGGGACCATTTGGGGGCATTTTGTTAGCGGAGTGGCGCGAGCCGCCCGGTTCTCTGACTGGAATACCGGACGGCTTGCGCCGTGCCGCTACAAAGTAAGTGGCATTAGGCGCTGACCCAATGCGGGGGCTGGTCAAGCGGGTGGCCGAGCGGTTATTCTGTAGGCTGGTCACCCCCGTCGCAAGCCACGAAAACGGACATGCAGCATGACCCGCCCTTTTCCCAACCTCGTCATTCGTGCGTCGGCCGGCACGGGCAAGACGTTCCAGCTTAGCAATCGGTTCATCGGGCTGGCCGCGGCCGGCGAGCCGCTCGACACGATCCTCGCCAGCACGTTCACACGCAAGGCGGCGGGCGAAATCCTCGACCGTGTCCTCACTCGCCTGGCCGCCGCCGCGCTCGACGCCGCGCAACTGGCCGAACTGAACCGGCACATCGACGGCGGGCCGCTCACCCGCGAATCGTGCCGTGAACTTGTCGGCGCCATGCTCCGCCGTTTGCACCGGCTGCGCGTGGGCACGCTCGATAGTTTTTTCATCCAGATCGCGCAAAGCTTTGGGCTGGAGTTGGGCCTGCCGCCCGGCTGGAACATTGTCGATGAGATAGGCGACGACGCCATGAAGAAAGAGGCGGTCCGCCGGATCGTCGCCCAGGAATCGACCGGCGATGCGGTCGAACTGATGTACTTGCTCCACAAGGGCGAGGCGGCCCGGTCGGTGGCCGAGGAAATCAGCGGCCTGGTCAACGCTTTGTACAGCGTCTATGTCGACGCGCCGCCGGAGGCGTGGCAATCCCTGCCGCGATTCAAACCGCTCGCGCCCGCCGAGCTTCAGGCGGCCATCGACGCCGCGGCCGCTGTGGACCTCAGCGAGAGCAAACGGCTGGCCGGCGCCCGCGATGCCGACCTGCTCCGCGCCGGGGCCGACGATTGGGACAGCTTTCTCACGAAGGGCTTGCCGCCGAAGATTCTCAACGGCGACCCCTACTACGGCAAGCCGATTCCCGACGTCCTATGCGCCCTCTATCGGCCGCTGCTCGACCACGCGAAAGCGGAACTACTCGGCCGGATCGCGAACCAGACCGAGGGCACGCACCGGCTGCTGAGCCGTTTCCATGCGGAGTATCAGCGTCTGAAATACGACCGCCAAGCGGTCCGGTTCGACGACGTGACCGGCTTCCTGGCGAAGTCGGGGCTGGTCCAGCGCCTGGATCAGGTGGTGCACCGGCTCCACGCGCCGGTGGCGCACCTGCTGCTGGACGAGTTCCAGGACACTTCGCCTCAGCAATGGCGCGTGCTGCGGCCGTTCGCGCAGGGGAGCGTTCGCGGCGGGCCGCGGCGGTCGTTCTTCTGCGTGGGCGACGTCAAGCAGGCGATCTACGGGTGGCGCGGCGGCGTGGCCGAGATATTCGACACGCTCAACGACGAACTGCCCGAACTGGCTGCCGGCGAGCTGACGTGCAGCTATCGCTCGTCGCCGGTGGTCATCGACGTGGTAAACCGGGTATTCCGCGATATTGCAACCAACGAGGCGCTGAAGAACGCCGTCGAGGCCGGGCGGGCATGGGGCCGCCGCTTCATGGAACACTCGACCGCCCGCGACACTCTGCCCGGCTACTGCTGCCTTGCCACGGCCCCGCGGGCTGCCGAGGGGCAGTCGCAAGGCAACGTCACGCTCGACCACGCGGCCGGCCTTGTCAAGCGCCTGCACGACGAAGCGCCCGGCCGCTCCATTGGCGTGCTGGTGCGAAAGAACACGTCGGTTGCCCGGCTGATCTATCGCCTTCGCCACGCCGGCGTCGACGCGAGTGAAGAGGGCGGCAACCCGCTGACCGATTCGCCCGCCGTCCAGCTCGTGCTTTCGCTGCTGCGGCTGGTGGATCATCCGGGCGATACGGTGGCGGGCTTCCACGTGGCCGCCTCGCCGCTGGGCGCAGCCCTGGAGTTCACAGACCACACTGACCGGCCGGCGGTCTTGCGGCTGACCGGCGAAATTCGCCGCCGCTTGATGGACGCCGGCTACGGCCCGGTGCTGTACGGCTGGGCACAGCGGCTGGCCGAACACTGCGATGCCCGCGATCTCAGCCGCCTCGTGCAACTTGTCGAACTGGGCTACGGGTACGAGCCGCTGGCCACCACGCGCACCGACGCGTTCGTGGCGATGGTCGAGCAGCGGCGCGTCGAGTCGCCGACTTCGGCGCCGGTGCGCGTGATGAATTATCACCAGGTGAAGGGGCTCCAGTTCGACGTCGTCGTGCTGCCGGAACTCGACTTCCAGCTACGTCCGCCTACTCCGACGCTGGTGGTCGGGCGGCCGACCCCGTCGGAACCGATCGACCAGGTGTGCCGTTACGTATCGAAGCATTTGCGCCCGCTGCTGCCCCAACGCCTTGCGACCGCATTCGAGGCCGACGATCGCGTGAAGGTCGAGGAGGCGCTGTGCATTCTGTACGTGGCCCTGACACGTCCGATCCATGCGCTCTGGTGCGTCGTGGCGCCGTCGTCGGAGCGAGAGCGGAACGTTCCGTCGACGGCGGCGGGGGTGCTTCGCATGGCGCTGACCGACGGCGGCCGTCTGGAACCGGAAACGGTCGCGTTCGAACACGGCCATGCAAACTGGTACGCCCGAGCGCGTGCCGACGGCGTTCTGCACGCGCCCGCAGCCCCGGAGACCGCCAAGGCGCCGGAGCCGTTGGCCATCGACCTGGCGGCTCCGCCGGCCGAGGCGCGGCGGGGTTTGGAGCGGGTGAGTCCCTCGGGTTTGGAGGGCGGGCATCGGACGCAGCTTGCCACCGCATTGAACGTGGAGGCCGGCCCGGCGCTTCAGCGCGGCAGCCTCATGCACGCATGGTTCGAGCACGTCGAGTGGCTTGACGACGGCTTGCCCGACAACGCGCTGCTCGACCGGTTGGCCCACCGTTCGCCCCTCGACACCGCGGCCGTCGCGCAGCTCCGGCACGATTTCGAAGCAGCCGTTCGCCGGCCTGCCATTTCCGCGGCGTTGAGCCGGGCGTTTTACGAGCAGGCAGGCGACGGTACCTGCGCGGCATGTGCCGGGCCGGGCATCGCTTCGCCTCGCTGGAAGGTGTGGCGCGAACGCTCTTTCGCACTGTCCGAAGACGGCGCGATCCTCAGCGGCTCGATCGACCGGCTGACGCTGCTGTACGACGGGCCGCGGCTGGTCGGCGCCGACGTGCTCGACTTCAAGACCGACCACCTCGGCGACGCCGACGCCGCCACCCTGGCCGCCCGCGTGGAGCACTACCGGCCCCAGCTCGACGCCTACCGCCGCGCCGTTGCCCGCCAGTTCCAACTCGACCCCGACAAGGTTTCCGCGCGGCTGGCGTTCGTGGGCC
>SKZG01000127.1 GCA_007127495.1 Planctomycetales bacterium | reverse complement strand
TGCTCACCTACTTTGTTCTTGACAACGCTTTCCCGTTCGGGGGGGCCAGTTTGACCGTGAACGTTGGGTTCATCATCGCGGCTTGTATCCTCGGATACCTCAGTTGGACCGTAATGAACGAGCAGAAATAGCGGCAACTGTTGAGCCCGTTACACACAACGCTGCTGAAACTGCACCATTGCGTCGACTAACCCCTCTGTGGTGTACTCTTTCGCCTCCACGGCCGGGTCATAGCCCAGTTCGCGCAGCGTTCGCGACGTGATCGGGCTGATGCTGGCCAATCGGCTGTGGGCGAGCGCTGGGCCGTACATCGTGTGGAGCGCCCGCGCGATGGCGGAGCTGGTGACCGTAACCCAATCGAATCCGCCTGCCCGGAGCGTTTCGGCCGTTGCAGGTTCGGGTTGGGTCACGTCGCGACTCGTGTAAACGACAATCTGGTCGACTTCGGCCCCGGCATCCCTGAGGCGTTCTGCGAGAACTTCACGTCCGCGGCTGGCTCGGGCCAGTAGAAAGCGTTTGCCTGCCGCGTGTCCGGCCAGCGTTTCAGCCAACGACTCTGCCCGGTACTGTGGGGGAGTCGTGGCAACGGTAAGCCGGTGATGCTGTAGGCGTTCGGCCGTGGCGGGGCCGATGGCGGCCAGCTTCAAGCCCGCCAAGCGGCGCAGGTCGTGCCCTCGTTCCTCCAGACGCCCAAGCAGAAAGTCGACGCCGTTGACGCTCGAGAACACAAGCCAGTGGTATCGGTCGAGCCGCTCGATGGCTTTGTCGACCGGTTGCCAATTGGCAGGCGGCCCAATTTCAATGGCCGGTTGCAAGGTCACGTCGGCGCCAAGGTCCCTGAGGCGGGCAAGCATTTCGGCGGCTTGATTGCGGGGTCGGGTGAGCAGAACCCTCCGGCCGAAAAGAGGCCGCGCCGCGTACCACCCGACGGCAGGCGCCAGGGCGGCCACAGGCCCAACGACAGCCACCGACTGCGCGCCTCCGCACCGCTCGACCATCTGAGCCGCCAATTCGCCCAGCGCGCAGCGCCACACCCGTTGGTGTGGCCGAGCGGCGTCGGATACGACCACAACCGGCGTATCGGGCGACGATCCGCCTTCGATCAAACGGCGAGTCCATCGTTGCGGCTCACAGTCCGGCGCGTACACGACCAGCGTGCCGGGAAACCTCCCCAGGTGGAAGAAGTCGACCGGCCTCACCCGCGAGTCGGACGGCTGCCGGGTAGTCACCATGGCCACGGCGGAACTGAGCGCGGCATGGGTGATGGGTATTTCGGCCATGGCCGCGGCGGCGGTGGCTGCGGTCACGCCCGGAACCACCTCGACCGGCACACCGGCCCGGTGGAGGGCCTCTGCCTCCTCAAAGCCCGTGCTGAAAAGCTCCGGGTCACCAGCGATTAGATGCACCGCCGTTTTCCCCGCCCGCGAAGTGGCAATGAGCCGTGCAACCACCTCTTCCAATGCCCGGCGCGTGCCCTCAGCTCTCGGATCATCGATCCAGACCACCTCCGAAGAGGGGCTTGCCGATTCGAGCGCACGAGGATCCACCGAGCATTCGCAAAGGATCACGTGGGCGCGAGCGAGGCATTCGGCCGCGCGAATTGAGAGAAGCCTCGGGTCGCCGGGACCGGCTCCGACCAAATAGACTGGTCCAAAAGATGCTTGGGACGAGGCATGCATGGCTGCCTATTGCTTTCCCCAGTGAGGTTATTACAATGAAGGGTGGCCTCGGGCGCCTGCTCGCGAAGGCGAGGGAATCGGTCCCCGCCCATTTCCCAGTCACTGGGATGCCGAAGGTTCTGGTGGTCGTTTATTCGGTCGATTCATGCGCAGGGAACACTCAGTCGATCATGACACTTGAAGATAGCTCCAATGTTGCGGAACGGGAAGGCACAGCTCCTCAGGAAGGTCGTGAGCCGATCTCGCCGGCCAAGCGCAAACGCTTGCAGAAAGTGTTTGAGCACGCCAGCAAGCAGGTGTCCCAGGACAATTTCGATTACGCTACAGAGCTTCTCGGCCAGTGCGTCTTGGGGGACCCAGGAAACTTGGTCTATGTACAGAGCTACATCGGAAACCTCCAAAAGAAGTATAAGAATAATCGCAAAGGTGCCAATTTTATCGCTCAACTTGGCCAACGCGGTGCCAAGAACGCGGCACGCAAGGCCGTAACGCAGGAAAAGTGGATGGAGGTGATCCGCAATGGATTGAAGGTACTCACGGTCAATCCATGGGATGTCGGCACGCTGACGGCCATGGCGACGGCTTCCGAGAAAATGGGCGACGATGAGGTCGAGTTGTTCTACCTGAAGTGTGCCTTGCAGGCCAATATGAACGATCCGGACGTCAACCTTCAGTGCGCCGAGGCGCTGGCCGCCCGCAGCCAATACGACCAGGCCATCGCGTGCTTGCACCGTGTCGAAAAGGTGAGGCCGGAAGACGAAGAAGTGCAGAAGCTCATCTCGAAGTACGCCGTCCAGAAGACGATCGACCGTGGAGGGTTGGGCAAGGGAGCGCCTACGAAAACACAACAGGCCGCCGTTTCCGAGGGGCCGGAAATCTCGCGCGAAGAGCAACTCAAGCAGGCGGTTCGGCGAAAGCCCGACGAACTAGTCCCCTATCAAGAGCTTTCGCAGTACTACATTGACGAGGAGCAATACGAGAAAGCCGCCACCGTGATGGAAAAGGCGTACGAAGTATCCGGAGAAGATGCCGATGTTCGCGAGCGATGGGAGGACGTCCAATTGCGGGCACTCCGCCAGAGGATCATCGCGGCACAGGATGAGGTCGATAAGGGGGGGGGCGAACCGGCCAAGGAGGCACTCACCAAGGCCCAGAACGCCCTGGTCGAAAAGGAGGTCGAAGTCTTTGAAAAACGCGTGGAACGCTATCCGAACAACCTCGAATTCAAGTTCAAGCTGGGCCAACGCTATCAATTGGCCGGACGCTACAACGACGCGATCAAGCAGTTCCAGGCGTCCCGAACCGATCCGCGGCGCAAGGGGGTTTGCATGCTCTGCCTCGGGCAGTGCTTCCAAAAGATCAAGCAAAACCGCCTAGCCATGAGCCACTACGAGTCGGCGATTCAGGAGATTCCGGACCGCGATGCCGAAAATAGGAAGACCGCCCTCTACTTGGCCGGAAAAATCTCCATGCGGCTCGAGGACCTGGAAACCGCCGAAAAACACCTGACGACGCTCGCGGGGCTCGATTTCACCTACCGCGATGTTTCGGCCCTACTAGACACAATCGCCCAAAGGCGAGAGAATGACGAGGCCTGAAACCGCGCCGGAGGCTTCTTCGGGCGCCGCCCATTGACAAATTGCCCGAGATAACCCAAAGAATTTCCGTCGTGATGGCGGGTAGCCCCCCATCGCGAGACGTCACCACATTTCCCAACTTGCTAAACTATGCCGAATACAAGAAGCGCTAAAAAGCGACTGCGTCAGAACATCGTTCGCCGAGCCAGGAATCGGGCCTCCAAGCAGGCCCTCCGCACCCAGTGTCGGAAGATACGGGAAGCGGTCAAGGAAGGCGATCTTGATCGCGCGGAGGCCGAATTCCGCACCGCTGCCAAGAAACTCGATCGGGCCGGGGCTCGGAACATTATTCACCGAAATGCCGCCGCTCGTACCAAGTCGCGCCTCTCCAGCGCCATTCGCGTTGCGAAGCAGGCTGTTTCCCAGTAGGGCAGCCCAACCACCCCGCGGAAGCGCGGTCGGCCGTGCGCCCCCCGTCGCTGTCTGGGGCTTTGTATCTTCACGTAGGACACCCAGCTTTCAATAGACTCTCGGAGAATAACCATGGCCGCGTTTCCCGACATCGCCAAGATCCCCTTTGAGGGCCCCGATTCGAAGAACCCGCTTAGCTTCCGCCACTACGACGAGAACGAGGTGGTGGAAGGCAAGACGATGAAGGAGCAATTCCGCTTCAGCGTGGCCTACTGGCATACGATGCGCGGCACGGGGGCCGACCCGTTCGGGCCCGGCACCATGCTTCGCCCATGGGAGGGGCCCGACGACACGGTTGACAACGCCTGCAACCGCGTCCGAGTGGCGTTCGAGTTCATCGAGAAGCTTGGCGCCCCGTTCTTCTGCTTCCACGACCGCGATGTCGCCCCGGAGGCCGCCACCCTGGCCGAAACGAACAAGAACCTCGACGTCGTGGTCAAGGCGATCAAGGACGAGATGGACCGGACCGGCGTGAAGCTGCTGTGGGGCACGGCCAACCTCTTCAGCAACCCGCGATATATGCACGGCGCCGCCACAAGCTGCAATGCCGACGCCTTCGCCTACGCCGGTGCCCAGGTGAAGAAGGCCCTTGAGGTGACCAAGGAACTGGGCGGCGACGGGTACGTGTTCTGGGGCGGCCGCGAAGGCTACCAGTGCTGGTGGAATACCGATATGAAGCGCGAGCTGGACCACCTGGCCGCTTTCATGCACATGGCGGTCGACTACGCCAAGGAGATCGGCTTCACCGGACAGTTCTACTTCGAACCGAAACCGAAGGAGCCCACCAAGCACCAGTACGATTTCGACGCCGCCGCCTGCATCAACTTCCTCCGCGCGTACGGACTGGCCGATCATGTGAAGCTGAACATCGAAACGAACCACGCCACGCTGGCTGGGCACAACGTCGAGCACGAACTCGACTACGCCGGTTACCAGGGCTTCCTCGGCTCGGTGGACGCGAACACGGGCGACCTGCTGCTGGGCTGGGACACCGACCAGTTTCCCACCGACGTGTACCTGGCCGCGAAAATCATGCTCGCGTTCCTGAAGTACGGCGGCTTGGCCCCGGGCGGGGTGAACTTCGACGCCAAGGTGCGCCGCGAAAGCTTCGAGCCGGCCGACCTATTCTACGCCCACATCGGCGGCATGGACTGTTTTGCCAAGGGCCTGAAAATCGCCGCCCAAATCCGCGCTGAGGGCGAACTCGCCCGCATGCTCGATGAACGCTACGCCTCGTGGAACGCGGGCGTTGGGGCGGAAATCGAGGCGGGCAAGCACGACTTCAAGTCGCTCGAAAGATACATGCTCGAAAAGGGCGAGGCCGAACCGAACAAGTCGGGCCGCCAGGAGCTGTTTGAAAACGTCGTTAACCGTTACATCTTCTAAGGAGAGTACCCATGTCCGAATCGAACCAAACTTCTGGCGTGAACCGCCGGCATTTCCTTCAGCAGGGCGGCACACTTGCCGCCGGGGCAGCGGTGATGGCCGGGGCCGTACCCGCCGTCCACGCTGCCGAGGACAACACCATTCGCCTGGCGCTAATCGGTTGCGGTGGGCGGGGCAACGGCGCCGTGGGCAACGCCATGCGGACCCGCAACCAAGGTCCGGTCAAGCTGCACGCCCTTGCCGACGTTCACGAAGGATCGGTGGAACGGTCGTACAACGCCCTGTCGCGCCAATTCGAAGACGCGGTCGACGTGCCGGAGGAACGGCGGTTCGTCGGATTCGACGCCTACAAGAAGGCCGTCGACTCGCTGCGACCCGGCGACGTCGCCATGTGTACCACGCGGGCGTACATTCGCCCAATCCACGTCGAATACGCCATCGAGAAGGGCATCAACGTGTTCATGGAAAAGCCCTTCGCGCCCGATCCCGCGGGGTTGCACCGGCTGCTCCGCGCGGCGGAAGCCAGCGAGAAGAACGGCG
>SKZG01000180.1 GCA_007127495.1 Planctomycetales bacterium | reverse complement strand
GCAATCATCGCCTCGCCCCGAGTCGCAATCGAGACGGGTCGGTTTGTCGAAATGTCACCCATGACGGGACTGAAGGCATTCGTGTCGGCGATGGCTGGGCATGTAGCTGCCGAGGCCGCCCGGCTCGATTGAGTTGGCAAGCCGCGCCAACTCCCCCCTACACCAGCCCGTCCAACTCGTCGACCCATTGGTCGAACTGCCCGAGGGCCGTGTCGACGGCGTGCGGTTGGGCCATGTCCACGCCGGCGCCGCGCAGGAGGTCGAGCGGGTCTTTCGAGCAGCCGCCGCTGAGGAAGCCGAGGTAATCGGCCAGTTCGCGCGGGCCGCCACCCAGTACGCGGTCGGCCAGGGCAATGGCGGCCGACATGCCCGTGGCGTACTTGTACACGTAGAACGCCCGGTAGAAGTGTGGAATGCGCAGGCATTCGAGGTCCAACTCGTCGTCGAGCGCGAAGTCGGGGCCGAAGTACTGCACGAGCAGTTCGCGGTAGATTTCCTTGAACCGGTCGATCGTGAGCGGCTCGCCCGCCTCGAGCGAGGCGTGGGCGATCTTCTCGAACTCGGCGAACATGGTCTGGCGCACCAGCGTGCCGCGCATCGCGTCGATCTGCCGGTTGATGAGATACGCCCGGTGGCGGTCGTCCGGCGCGCGGTCGAGCAGATGGCGGCTGAGCAACTGCTCGTTGAACGTGCTGGCCACTTCGGCCACGAAGATCACGTAATCATAATACTGGAACGGCTGGGTCTTGGCCGAGTAGAAGCTGTGCATCGAGTGGCCCGCTTCGTGGGCGAGAGTGAACACGTGTTCGAGCACGTCGGGCTGGTAGTTCATGAGGATGTACGGGGCGCCGTCGAACGAGCCACAACTGAACGCGCCGCTTTGCTTGCCGCGGTTCTCGTAGCGGTCGCACCACCGGCCCAGCAGGCCCTTCTCCAACTCGCCGCAGTACTCGCTGCCGAGGGGCTCGAGCGCTTCGAGAATGACGCGCACCGCTTCGTTCCAGGTGTGCCGGGTTTGCAGGTCGGCCAGGATGGGCACGTAGGTGTCGTACTGGTGGATGTCGCGCAGCCGCATCTTGCGGCGCCGCACGTCGTAGTAGCGATGCACCGACGGCAGGTGCCGATGCACCGACTCGATCAGGTTGTCGTACACGGCCGCCGGCATGTTGTCGGGAAACAGGGCCGCCTCCAGGGCACTCGGGTGGTTGCGCGCCCGGGCGTAGTACACGTCGCGCTGCATCGACCCGCTCAGAGCCGCGGCCAGCGAATGCCGGTGCGCCGCGTATTGCTCGTAATACTGCTTGAACGCGGTGCGCCGCACGCCGCGTTTGGGCGAGTGGAGCAGCTTCGAAAACGTGCCGTGGGTCAATTCGAGCTGCTCGCCGCGCTCGTCCTTGACGGTGCCGAACCGCATGTCGGCGTCGTTGAGTTGCCGGAACACTTGGCCGGCGGCCTGGGCCATTTCCGTTTGCATGGCCAGCAGCCGCTCCTCCTTCTTGCCGAGCGTGTGCGGTTTATACCGGATTAACCGTTCGAGCAGCGTACGATACGGCCGTAGGGATTTGTGCTCCAGGTATTCGCGCAGTCGGGCCGCCGGAATGGCCAGGATTTCCGGCCGGATGAAGCTGGCGGCCTCGGCCGCCCGGCCGGCCACGTTGACGTACCGACCTTGCATGCGCTGGTACGCCGAGTTGGTCTGGTCCTCCGATACCTTCAGGTGCGCGTACACGCCGATGCGTTCGCCGGCGCGTTCGAAGGCCGTGTCGAACTTCAGGCATGCGGCCAGGGCTTCCGGGCCGTCGCGCAGCGTGCCGCGAAAACGGTCATACCCGGAAATCTGCTTCTCCCACTTCCGGAAGGCCCGCTCCCAGGCTGCGTCGTCGGGGAAGAGGCTGGCCAGGTCCCAGGTGTCGGCCGGTTTGATCTTGTCGCGCGGCAGTAGTTGCTTCGTTTGCTTTATGGTCATTTCGTTGTGTTGCACGTATGGGTTCGCTGAAGACGTGTTGCTCCATCGCTGCAGCGGCCGCGAACGGCTACCCAGCGCGGCCTGCGCCTGCATCCCAACAGGCGGCTTCCGACATGCGCGCACGCTGCGCGCATGGTGCATGGTAAGAAACTAAAATACGGCCCAGACGGTTTTGCCGCAACCCCCACCCGGCGACTTCCGGTGCAACTCCCTGCCATTTATCGACGTGCGCGGCAGCCTCTTGAATTTTTCCACTCCGGCAATTATCATGGAGGGTAGGGCCTTTTCATGGACGTATCCGGCACCAAGTCAGGAATTCATCGTGATTGTATTAGTTACCAACGACGACGGCATTTATGCCCCCGGTTTGGCGGCTTTGCGCCGCGCCCTTACCGAATTGGGCGAGGTCTATCTGGTGGCCCCGGCCACGGAGCAAAGCGGTGTGAGCCATGCCATTACCTATTTGACACCGCTCATCGTCAAGGAGGTATTCCACGGTGAGGAGCAGTGGGGCTGGGCGGTCCAGGGCAGCCCGGCCGACTGTGTGAAAATTGGCGCCACCGAAATCTGCCCACGAATGCCCGACTTGGTTGTCAGCGGGATCAACAGCGGTTTCAACGCGGGCATCAACGTGTTGTATTCCGGCACGGTGGCCGCGGCCATTGAGGGCGCGTTTTACGGTGTAACGAGTTTTGCCGTTTCACTTCAGTTCGATGAACATGCCGACTACGATCGAGCGGCCGACCTGGCCTGCCGTGTGGTCCGACAGGTCGTCTCCCAAAAGGGCCCCGACCCGCAGCTTTATAACATGAACATCCCCCAGGCGGCCCTCCGCGGCTCGCCTCGCGTGAGCACCGTTCCCATGGACGTGGTCTTGCACCACGACCGGTTTGAAAAACGCTATGACCCCTGGGGCCGCGAATACTTCTGGCTGACCGGCAGCCCACCGGCGTCAACCGCCGGCCAGAAGACGGATTTGACCGAGCTTGCCGCAGGGAACATCACGCTCACCCCGCTCGACTACAATTTGACGCGGGCGGCGGTGGTGGCTCAAATGGAGAATTGGCATTTTGACCTGGAGAGCGCTCCCGAGCAACTGCCTTCCGCGCCGGCCGTTTCGCCGCCGCTGATGCGCACCCAAAGGAAAGTGTTCCCCAAAAACGCCGAGTTGAAAGGGATCGTCCGGTAACCGAAGTGACCAATCGGCCCAGCGGGCTGATCCCGATGGTGCCGGTTCCCGTTTGAGAGTACTAAAAAGGAGCCTGCCGCCATGCGGTGGATACCGGCTACATTGTGCATTGTTGGTGCCTTGCTGGGCTGCGACCGAGAGCCGGCGCCCGGTCCGTCGGTACACGACACCGGAATCGGACCGCCGGCCGGCGAAGGGGCCATGGTCGAATCGGCCGTGCCCGCCGAGGGCGAACCCGAACCTGCGCCGGCGCGGCGCGCCGAAGTCGGTATTGGCAAGAAGGGCCATGGTTACGGCACGGGGCCTATCGGCACCCCGCTGGCCGTTCGGTGGCGCGCGGCGGAGCGGTTGGTGTTCGACGTGCAGATTCCTCATGCGATGAACCTCTTCAAAGCGACCAACGGGCGCGCGCCCGACTCGCACGAAGAGTTTATGAAAGAGATTGTCGAGTTGAACCGGATCAGCCTTCCGGAGCTTTCCGAGGGGCAGTACTACCTGTACGATCCCGCCAGGGAACAGTTGATGGTGTACGGTCCGCAACCCGACAGAGCTTCACCCGATTAGCAGTAGGTTTATCTCCCATGATTCGGCACCTGGCTGCGGCAGTCGCGGGGACGGCGATTGCCTTGACGCTTGGAACGGCAGCGGACGCCGATTGGTTCTTTCAGCCTTCGCGCTACACGCACGAGTTGGTCACCGGGCAGCGTGTTGCGCAGTACGCGCCCGGCGTAACGCCCTATGCCCGCGAGGTCGCCAACTTCGTCGAAAGCGGATACCGGCACATGCGGACGAGCGTGCGGGGGGCCGACCGCACCGCCGACCATACGCACGTGGTGCAAACGTGGGGCCACGGCGAGCATATCCGGCCTTATGGCGAATGGCAGCGGCCGTACCGCGAGGGCGCGACTCCCTATGGGCCTTGGGGCAACCCGCAGGGCCCCTGGACTTCGCCGTTCGACTCGTGGCTGAACCCGTACGGTCAATGGAACCGCTGGCCCGCCTGGCCCGCACCGCTCCCAGCGCCTGCCGGCCCCCCCCGCCGGTGATTTGCCGCGGCGCGATGAAACACGCGGCTGCCGAACCACCCGGCCGCTTGCTCCGGTTGGCCATCGGCTTCGAGCTGATCGATGCGCTGCCGGAGCGCTTTGGCCTCGCTTCGCTTCTTGGTTTGCTCCATGTAGGCTAACTCGTTTTCGAGGCTTCGCAGCAACAGATCGCGGGCGCCGTCGGCGTCGAACCGTGCCTGCGCACCGCGGAGCCACCGCAGCCCGGCCTGCTCGTTGCCCAACATCAGATAGGCGAGTCCGAGGTCGGCCTCAGCGCCGGCCCGGTTGGGCCAGTCGACCGGGTCGCCTTCCTCCAAGGCGCGGCGCAGGAAGGTGTAACCTTGCTTTGTATTACCGGCTTCCAGCCGAAGGGTACCGAGCATGGCCAGTGCCGGACGGGCGATCTGGTCGTCGGAACTTTCCGAGAGGCCGATCAGAACGGCCGTGGCCGCCGTCGGCTGCGCGAGAGCCATCAGCGCACCGGCCTGTGCCAATTCGAGTCGCTGCCGATCGCCCGGCGAAGTGGCCAGCGTGTGGGCTTGCTTCAAGGCCACCAGGGCCGCCTCGGGTTCACCACGTTCAAGTCGCCAATGGCCAATGCAGCTCCAAAGGAATCGCTCATCGGCCGGCTGGCTTGTACCGGTGGCGGAGCCGTCTCGAGAAGTTGCCGTCGCTTCATGCGGAGGGGCCCCGCCCTCGAGAACGGCCGACGTCGCATCAGCGGCCAGCACCCCGTAATGCCCCGAAAGCTCAGCCAGCAGGCGGGCCACCGAGGCCGGCCACGGTTGATGGACCGGCCGGTGGTAGGCGGCTCGTTGCCAGAAGCCGGGATCGAACACGCCCGGATCGCCGCGCAGCCCCTCAGACGCACAATCGACCGCGGCCAGCCAGGCGGCGTCGGCCTCGGAAATCCTACCGGCATGCCGGAGGGCCTCGCTGAACTGCAGTCGCATCAGGGCTTCGTAATACGGATAAGCACCCCGAGCGGCCACGGTGGCTCGCCGGTAAGCGTCCGCCGCTTCTTCCGGACGGTTGTCGCGCAGCAACGCTGCGGCGGTCAGTTGCATGGCGTCAACGGCCAGCAGGCTGGACGCTTTGCCGCCTTCTGGTGGAGCAAGCCCGGCAGCCAACGCCTCGCCGGCAAGACCCTGCCGCACCTTCGCCAGGAACTTTTCCCGACGTTCTGCGTACTGTTGGTACGGCTCGGGGTGCTCGTCCCGATGCTTCAGCAGCTCCGTCCAGCCCGCGGCGCCGGCATCGGGGAGGCATTGTGCGTCGTGAGCCGCGGCGACGGCGCGGAGGACGTCAGTGCCGGTGCCGGCCGGCACCGGCCCGCGCAGCAGTTCCCATGCGACATCGGGATACCGCTGAACCAAGCGGCGTGCCGACGCGGCCTTGTTCTGACTCAGCAGGTCGGCTGCTTCCGCAAACAATTGCTCGGGCGAAAGGGCCGCGCCATCGGCCTCGCCCAGGAGAAGGCCGTC
>SKZG01000400.1 GCA_007127495.1 Planctomycetales bacterium | reverse complement strand
CCCGGCATAACCCGGCAGCAACATCGCCCCGGCCGAACAGAACACCCCACCAAGCGCCAGCGCGAACAGCAGTTGGCTCGGATTCACGAACTTGAGCAAAAACGTGCAGATGAACCGGCTGCTGCAGAAGATGACCATGGCCACGATGTTGTAACGCTGCGCCTGCGAGAGGCTCATGTTCAGGTTGATCATCGCATAGTGGATGATGAACGTCCAGCACATGATCTGCGCACCCACGTAGAACGTCTGCGCCACGACGCCGCCGAGATAGCGCCCGTTGCGTGCCAAGTTCCCCAGCGTTTCGAAAAAATGAATTTGCCGGTCCGCGCCGCCCGCCTTCGGAAGCCGCGTGACCGCAAAGATGGCAAACACCCCGATCATCACTATGCCGATAGCAATGTAGGGCATGCGGATGACGCGGAGGTCGTGCGCCACCATGGCCTGGTGGCTTTCAAAGCGCGCCTCGACCGCCCCGGTGTCGTCCGAGTCTTCTGCGGGTACGGGGAACTCGGTCTCGCCTTGCTCGTACTGCCGCATTGCGGCCATCACCAAGGCGTTTACACGGCCCGGCATCATGGGCTGGTACGTGCCCTCGACCGCCATTTGCATGTCGCGGAGTTGCGTCGCGACGTCATGATATTGCTGCTGAATCTCGTCGAACTGGGGAGTTTCCGGTTCGAGGTGGTCCAATTCGCTCTCCAGGGCGCCCAGCCGGGCGGCCAGGGCCTGCATTTCGGCCGTGTACGACTCGGGATATGCTTGGTACCGGGCGCGGTTCGCCTGAAACTCCTCGAAGTGCCGCGCCTGAATCTGCTCGGTTTGCACGTTGCGGAACTCCTGCACGCCCAGGCTGGCCAGCACGAGTTGACTGGCCACAACCATGCCGGTGAGCGAGCCGATGGGGTTGAACGCTTGTGCGAAATTGAGCCGCCGTGTGGCCGTGGCCGGCGGGCCCATTGCCAGCACGTAAGGGTTCGCCGTCGTCTCCAAAAAGGCCAGCCCGAAAGTGAGAATGTAAAGCGCGATCAAAAAGACCCAAAACACCTCCGTGATGCTGGCCGGAATGAACAGCAGCGCACCGGTGGCATACAGCGCCAAACCCAACAAAATACCCGCTTTGTACGAAAACCGCCGAATGAACAGCGCGGCGGGAATGGCCATCGTGGCATAGCCCCCGTAGAAGGCCGTTTGCACCAGGCTGCTTTGCGCGCTGGAAATGAGAAAAATCTCCTGGAAGGCTCGGACCAACGGGTTCGTCACATCGTTGGCGAACCCCCAGAACGCAAACAAAGTGGTCACCAAGCAAAACGGCAAGAAAACGGAACCGGGCACGACGGGCACCTTGCCCGAAGCCGGAGGGTTGGGAGCGTCAGCCATTGTCGGATCCTTCTTCGCGGAACGGTTGCCGATGAAAGAGCCCATTCTACTCTTCCCGAATGACGGCTGCCAGCCGGGTGTCTTCCCCCAATTAGCCGCAGCCCCCCCCGTTGGAAGTACGGAGTTCGGAGTTCGCATACGTAACGGGAAAAGTTCGGCCTAAACTGCGCGACCTAAAGCGATGTGGAGGTTGCAACCAAACAACTTGCCCAATCCGACGGGTAGGATGGGCTTTCCATCCCGCCAAGAGCGCGACGGACAAGAATGTCCATCCTACAATCTCGCCTTGTTGCTGTGTCATGGCGTCTCGTCGTCCGAATCGGTGTTGCTGGTGGGCGGTATCGGCGGGGCCTTCTCGTCGGGTGTCACCCCGTGAATGGGTTCACGTTCGACCTCGCGGGGCTCGCCCTCGGGAGCGGCCTTCACGCTGCGGGCCAGGGCCACGGCGCGGCGCGAGTAGTCGATCGACTCCGCGAGAATGCGCGCCGATTCCTGCGGGGCGTGAAAACCGTGCGAGTTTTCCGAGAATACGAAGTCCAGCCGCCACTGCGCCTTGCGGTGCAGCTCGCGAAGGGGCGCGAGTTGCTCCTCCGTGCCGCCCGCTTCCTTGGCTTCCACGATCGCCTCGATCATGTCTGCGAGCGCCTCGCCGGCGCGTAGGATCAGGCCGTGTGTGCGGTCTTGAATCGTGTGCGCCCGCGAAAGGAGTTCCTCTTCCGGCACGTTGTGGCAGGTTTGGCACGAGGCGGCAACATCGAGCAGTGGGCTGCGCACGTGGTGATCGGACACCTTCATGGCCCCCACACGGCGATAGGGCATGTGGCAGTCGGCGCAGGAAACGCCCGCCGCGGCGTGGGTGCCTTGGCTCCACAATTCGAACTCGGGATGCTGCGCCTTCAGCATCGGGGCGCCGGTGATGCCGTGGATCCAGTCGGCATGCCCGATCCGATCGAAATAGGCTTCCATTTCCTCGACGAGCAGGCCGTCGTGCCAGGGATACACAAGCTGATTGTCCGGCTCAGCGAAGTAGTATTCCACATGGCACTGGGCGCACGCGAACGAGCGCATTTCATGGTGCGATGCGTCGCGGTTCACGTCGTAATCGCCGATCCCCTGCGAGGCTTTATACGCGGCAATGCCCTCGATGAAGGCGGGCCGCGTAATGCGAAGCCGCAAGGTGTCCGGATCATGACAGTCGACACAGCTTACCGGGTGCTCGATGAGCGGCTGCCCTTCGTCGTCGGTCATGTGGCGGGCGTCGGACCACGACATCGCGTTGACCCTGCGGAAACCCTCCATGACGTCGCCCTCGCCCGCATAGCGGTAGGCCGGCAGTATGGAGGAGTGGCAGTGCAAGCAGGCGCCGGGCTGCGGACGCTGAGCAACTCGTTCCGTGTGGTCCTGGTCCCACAACATATAGGCGTGGCCGCGCGCCTCGCGGTAGTCGAGCGCGAACGCATAGCCCGACCACATGGTCCGCAGCCACGGATACACGTCGAGCTTCTGGACGGGAATGGCGTCGCTGCCGCCGTAGCGAGTCCGCTCGTAATCGACGGTGCGCTTGTAGCTTTCATACTGCCGGGGCCAATTGGCGCCCCAAATGGCCGGATCGATCGTGTCTTCATCGACTTCCACCACGCGCTGGAACGGGACGCGCGCCTCCTGCTTGCGGGTGAAAATGTTGATGAGCAGGGCCAGAATAATGATCGTGCCCAGGCCCGCGACCAGGATGATGAACGCATACACCGCAATGGTTCGCGACGGGTTGGGCGACGGGTTGGGCGACGGGTTGCTCTCGGTAGCCATCTCGGGAACTCCTTGACGTGGTTTCAGCGGGCATAAAGTCGAGGCCGGGCGGTGTGTCCCACGTCGTCGTGGCAATGCATGCAGGAAATACGGCCGGCCTCAGCGGAATACGCCTGCATTTGGGCAACGAGCGACTCGTGGCACCGAATGCAGTTGTTCTCAAGGATGCGCTGGTTGCGCGGTTTGATCTGAATCGGTTCGTGAAAGTCCTGGAACGTGAACGCCCAAGAGTGGAAGAAACCATTGTCGGCCTTCGAGATGATACTATGCGGAAACTCTTCCGGCAGGTGGCAATCGACGCAGGTCGCGGCGGCGTGGTGGCTGCTCTTCAACCATGTGTCGTAGTGCGGCTGCATGATATGGCAGTTCGTGCACGTTTCGGGTTCCTGGCTGAAGTAGGACCAGCCTTCGCCATAGTGGAACGTGAACCCTCCGGCGCCGAGGAAGCTTCCGGCCACCGCAGCAGCCGCAAGACCGGCCATAGATAGCCGTAGCCGTTGCATCGCTTCGCCCTGAGTTTCAGTGTGACGCGGGAGCCCATGCCACTTCTGCCGTACCACGGGCATCTTACCCATGAAGTTTTCGACTCGCACGATGGCCGTGCCACAAAAAGCACAAAAACGGCCCGCGACGAGTCCATCCCTCCTGCCGGTATTTCTCGGTATTCCGCCCGGCACAACACCAGTCTTATACACGATGCATGCGTTACGTGCTAGCAGGGCCATTTCCCGGTGAGCCGGGCGATGGGGTGTGGGCTACTCGTCGACGTCGGCGCCGAGGGCGGGTAGCTCCCCCTCGCTCCAACGGCTCCGGGGCTCCTCAAGCGTCAGAGTCATGAGGGCGCCCAGGGCCACAAGGACCGCGGTCGCGATGAACACCAGCCGGAATCCGGCCGCCTGCACATCGATGAGCAGTCCGGCCAGCGGCGCGAAGGCAAAAGGTACCGCAAGGCATAAGTTCACGGTGGCGAGGTAGCGGGGGTGCTGCTGGGGCAGACAGATTTCCAGCGTGTAATTCACGAGGATGCGCAGCGCGAGCGGCGCGATGCCCAGGGGGATGTAGATCATCCAATACAAGCCCTCGCCTACCCCCGCCGGCAACTGGGAGAAGAGAGCAGCCATCGCGGGAGGCATCGCCGACCCGAGAACAACCAGCCCCAATGCGGCTCGGTTGCCCCAGTGGTCGGCCATCGGCCCCAGCACGAGGCTGAAGACGCCAACCGACGCATTCTGCGTGATGGCAAACAACATAAGCGTTGCAATCGGCAGTTCCATCGGCCCCAGCGCGAGGGCCTGATAGTGAGGAACGACAATCAGGCCGCAACCGAAGAGCATCGCCACCGCCGTCAGGCGGCGAAGGTTCCTGTCATGGCGGAAGACGGAAACCATCTCGGCCACGTTCGTTCGCTCGTCGTGGTAGGAGTTCGAATCGGTTTCATCGCGAGGCTCAAACAGTAGGAAAGCGATCAGCCCCGATAGCACAAAGCAGCTTGCCGCAACAGCGAATATCCAACCGAAGCCGACTTCGGGCTGGTCGAGCCAGCCCGGCAATAGCCACCAGGCCATGAGCATTGCGGGCAAGGCGCCATAGAAGGTGGAAATCAATAGCAGCCGGCCGCGGCGCCATGGGCGAATTAGCTTGCCTTGAACCGTCCCGAAGGCAAGATGGTACAGCCCGTTGAATACGAAGAACAACCCATACAGGGCGAGGAACCACCATACGACCCCTCTCCACCGGCACACGCCCACGGCAAGGCACGTGGCGGCCAGTGCGGCAAAGGGAAGGCTCATTGCCATCGTGAAGCCGGCCAAGGCGCGCTTTTTCATAGGCCGGCCGCGAAGCCACCCCGCGACGAACGCCGGCGGAACGCTCTGGCCGAATCGACTCATGACCGGAAGTAACCCGCGCAGCATGCCCGAGCTGGGCCCGGCGATCGAGTCGAGAAAAGCTGGAATAATGACGCTTTCCGTCTTGAATATCCAGCCGACCCGGAAGACGATCTGATGCGCGGCCAGCAGCGCGAGGTTCCTCGGCTCGTGAGTTGCAACGTTGGCAGGCCAATGGGAAGGTCGTTTGGAAGGAACAGCCGTTCGGCCCTGCGGCGGTGGAGAATGCATCGCTTCAATATAGCGGCAACGTAGCCGACCCGCGAGGGCGGGGTGTGCGCCGCCCATTGCACGGCCCGCCCTGCCGATACGCGGCGAAGGTTGCTATCGCGGCTTGTGCCGGAAAAGGGGCTCTTTCGTTTAAGTGCAGGCTGCTTTAACGTAGTAGGCACACGCCGTGTGCCGTCCCTGAAACAAAGGCTGTCTGCACCTAGAAACGGAAGAGCCGGAAAAGGCAATTACGACCGACTTAACAGCAACTGCAAGTAGCCCCGACGCTCGCTTGTGGTCAGCCCCAGCTTCCGTGCCAGGGTCCCGATGGTTCGGCGGGCGTCGTCCACCTGTTCCGCATCGACAACCAGCTCCAGTTCAACAAAGCTTCCGAGTTCGTCAAGTTCGTCAAGGGT
>SKZG01000204.1 GCA_007127495.1 Planctomycetales bacterium | reverse complement strand
TGTAGTAGGCACACGCCGTGTGCCGTCCTTGAAACCAAGGCTGTCTGCACCTAGAAACGGAAGAGCCTTTTTTATCAAAGCTCGCTTATTCGCTATCGGGAACTTGGGCGTCATAACTTTACTACACTACCAAAATAACCTAGACTTCTTATTTTTCTGCGCGCCGGGGTCCCCGACGGGGGGGATTGATACCCCGTTTGTCAAAGCGGTCCCCTTGGCCGATTGGCGCTCCGTGCATATAATTCTCGTGGTAACCGTTAGGGATCGGCAAAGAAATAACTGCCGCTCTTTCTTCCCACTCACCCTACCCTCTCCCACCGGGGGAGAGGGGACATCGAACAGTCATTTCTTTGCCGATCCTAACCGTATTTAGGTTTCCATAGCAACAACCGATACGTTGTTTTCCAAGAGCGACACCAGCCCCGATGGGAGATCATGGACTCATGTCGATTGTACTGACAGAAAGAGCCGCCAGCGAAGTCAAGCGGTATATGGAACAGCAGAACCTGGGCGACGATGCGTTCCTCCGACTGTGTGTTACGGGAGGCGGATGTTCCGGACTCCAATACAGCCTGGGCTTTGAAACCGATTACGATTTCAAGACCGATGCCAAATACGAGCAGCACGGCGTTTCGGTCGTCGCGAATAAGAAGATGGCACTACACCTCGACGGCACGACCATCGATTTCCAGGATGGGCCGGCCGGCCGCGGATTCGCCATCGACAACCCGAATGTGCCACGCACCGGTGGATGCTCCGGTTGCCGTGGGCACTGAGTGGCCGTTGCGCGTGCGGGCATGGGGCGGACTTAGGATCGACGTAACCGTTCACGGGGTGGCGCAAGTAGTTTTCTCCGCTATATGCGAAGGGGACAGTCCCATTTTCGCGGCGGAAACGGTGGACGATTAGGCAAAACCGCTTTTTTTGCCGCGAAAAGTGGGACAGTCCCCCTGTGAACGGTTACGGATCGACAAAGAAATAACTGTCGCATCTTCTTCCCCCTCACCCTACCCTCTCCCACCGGGGGAGAGGGGACATCGGACAGTCATTTCTTTGCCGATGCTTACGGTTTCAGCGAGCGCGTGAGCCGGGTGCTGGCCGTTTGCATCATGCTTTGCCACTCCGCTCGCGCACAGCTTAGATCGTGTGCGGGGCAGTGAGAGCAATCGCCCGTGCTACCGCGATCGGGGCGGATGACGTGCATGCGGCGCACCTCCACGGTCGATTCGGTTCCGGTCGGGTCGTACGAAACGGTCCTGGAAATCGGTTCGTTTTCCACGGCAGCCACGACGTGCCAGGTCGTTTCCGGCGCATCGATGCACTGGCGATTCAGCGCCTGGACGGTCGCCTCGGCTTTCGGATAGCTGACCGACTCGCCGGTTTCGTCGCCGCGCGCCCGCCAAACGCAATTGGGCACGTCGAGCGGTCCGGTGGGCTCCCAGCCTTCCGGCCACCAGATGACGTTCACCTGGTAGCGCAGCGGGGTGCATAGCCGCGCGTGCGACCAGATGCGGCTTGGACCATCCGGGTCGCAAACGACGGCCCAGCGCCGGCTGTGCTCGCCGTCGGCCTTCTCGTTGTATTGGGCGGCTTGGCCGAGCGCGCAAAACAGGTCGTCCACCGTCTCCAAAAAATCGACGGGCTCGCCAAGTTGTGGCGGAACATCGTCCAGGCCGGCAGGCTGCCAGCCGGGCGGACTTAGAATCAAGGCGACTTGGTATTGGGGCATGGGCTATCGAGCGGGGTTCGCTCGCTACGGGCGGCGTGGTGGCACGGGCCGGCGACCTCTCATCGGCTCGTCTTCCAGCAACATCATGTCGTCAAACATTTCGGGCATGTCAGGGTCCGTCTCAGGAGGTTCTTCGCGAACCGTGCGCCGTTCGTATTCTCTCTGGTCGCGTGCCTCCGACAGCACGTGCAGGACCCCGTCGGGCCCCATCACCAGAATCCTACCGGGCTCCGTCAGGGACCGGTCCCGGCCTGGGAGCCGGTTGCCGCCCACAAGATCCAGCGCAAGCATCCCGGTCACGAAGTCGACCTTCGCGGGTTCTTCGGTGGCGACGTCGCGAACCGCCGGGCCGAGCAGCCCGCCACCGACCGGTCGACGTTCATCTCCGGCTTCGTCGTTCCGGACTAGGCTTCGATCATGGACGACCGTGCCTGGGTAGTCGAGTTGTTGTCCACGAACCACGCGGAAGTCCTTATGCACGTCCCGGCCCGTCTCTTCGAGCCATTTGACGATGGCAACAGTCCCGGAGGGTTCGTCGGTATCGCGAAGGCGGGTATGGACCCCGCCGGCCAGGACGTGTGCGTCGCGCGGAATAGTAATGACGGGCGTTGGTTCCGACCATCGATCTTTCTCAATCCAGCGCCTCTTGGCGAGTTCCGGGTCGGCTAGAAACTTCTCGTCGATGCCGTAGTTCGGATTCGCCAGCAAAAGGCGGACTCGGTATCGGTACGATTTACCGGCCTCGACGGAATAGTCGAAAAAGCGGAAGAGCAGGTGATCCGGCTCCTGCTCCTCTTGCGCCAGCTCGTCCCCGCGCAACCGGCCGTGCTCGCGGTCGGTGAAGCGGGGCTCGACCGGGCGCCGCCCCCCCGGCCGGCCGCCGGGATAGCCCATCTCGTCGCCGTACATGGGCATGTCCAAATCGGGTTCATCGGGCCGGCGCTCGCGGATATCGGCGTCCGGCACGGGCTCTTCCATTTCGTCCCCCAGCCGATGCTGCATGACCGGGATGGTGGGAGGATGCGCGACCTCTTCGCCCCACGGGCTGGGCGGCGCTGCACGGGCGTACCTTGTTGGTTCTTCTCCGTGCGTGTCGTTGGTCAACTTCGGCCCCAGGGGAAACACCAACTGGGGATGCAGGAATCGCTCATCGACCACTTCCGGGGCCGTGCTGCTCCAGTTTTCCACCTGGGCTAGCGCTGTCCGAACGTTCAGCGCCGTCCAATTCAGTTGGTTCGGGTCGGAAGGACCGCCGTACGGCTCCACCTCGGCTCGCTCCACGCGATAGTAGATGTACTCGGGCACGTCCGGCTCGGGGTTGGGTTTGATCCGCTCGCGGAAGAACTCGTCGAACGCCTCTCTTTGTTCCCGGGCGGGAACCAGCCCCGTAACGACGGCCCATCGTTGCCCGCGGGTGCTCTCCATCGTATCTCGGCCGGTCGGCCGTCTGCCGCCTGCCGCCGTGCCCGTCCGCGGAAACCGCATGTTGAACGCGCCATGGTCCGCCGTGCCTCGCAACTCGCGCACGAGCAGCACCGGGGGCTCGTCGCGGGGGGCCATGGGGTTTACCAGGGGCTGATCCCACGGATGGGAATGGCGATAGTCGTCCTCCCGCGGCAGCCGGTAGTTCACAATCATCTCAGCAAACGGTACGGTCGGCCGGTCCGAGACAGCCGGAATACGGTCCATAGCCCCGGCCGCACGATCTGCCGACTGCTCCAAATCGCCGGGGTCGCGCCCGTAGTGCTCCACGGAAAACGCGCCCGCAACCAGGGCCAGAAAGGCCACGATGACGCCGGCGGACAAGAGCTTCTCGACGTGCTCGAGAAGGAATTCCTTGGCGGAGTTCTTGTCGAAGCTCAATTGGAGTTTCATGGCAAGGTCCTCTTCACGGGCGCGGGTTGTTGTCGGGGTCTTGGGGGGCCGTGTTTGCGGGAACGTCGGGTTGCTCCGGCTCCGGTTGACCGGGCGAGAACGGCTCTTCGGCGTCGGGAGCCGCGGGCGTTTGCACCGGCGGCTGCTCACTCGGTTCCCCTGCCGCCGGCTCGCCGGGCCGTTCGCTGGCGGCCGCACCGGTTCCGAGTTTGGCCAGGTCGGGCGGGTTGTAAATGTAGATGATTCCAAACACTTCGACATTGGCGTAAACGGGGCGCGGCTCCTGCTCGCCGTCGCCACGTTCAGAGCGGCCGCCTTCGCGGAGAATCCGCGGTCCCGGCGGCCGGCCCGCCGCGGGGCGCGTGGGCCTGGAGCCGCCCAAACCACCGCGCGGTCCGCCGGCCTCGCCCAGTGCCGACTGGCCGCCTTGCCCCGGATTGATCCGAACCCGCACGACCTCGATCGGCATTGCCGAATTGGCGCATTCGGTCAGCAGCTTGGGGAGCCGTCGCTGGTGCATCAGGAGATCCATATGCACCATCATCATTTTGAATTCCGCGTAGGGTGGCCGGGTTTCGAACTGCTGTGCGGAAACGGGCATGCCGTATTCATCGACGTAACGGCCGTCGAGCAGGCTGACGGCATCGCCACGGCTCATGTCGCCCGTGCCGTACTCGCCGGGCCTTTCCATCGGGCCCACTCCCATGCCGCCACCCATTCCCATACCGCCGCCCATTCCCATGCCGCCGCCCATGCCCATGCCGCTGCCCATGCCCGCCGGCGGGGCGCCCATTGCCGACATGTCGTCGGCTCCTTCGAAGTCCATAGACCCGGCGGCCATCTGTTCCACCTCGGGGCGGGGTTCCGCGAATATCGGCTGCTGGCGCGCGACCCAGGCTTGCGCGGCGGGCTGGCCGATCTCCAGCGCGTTGATGCGCTGGATCCAGGCCTTCTCATGCGACTCGGACCCCGTATTGACGTTCGCGATAATCCTCAACAACGCCTCATAAACCCAAAGGTCTTCCTGTGCTAGAAGTACCTGTTGCGTGGTGGGAGTTTCCCGCCAGCCGGCGGTGATATCGAAGATTTCCGGCTGTGGCCACTCGACCAGCCCAACCCATGGCTCGGGTTCCTCGGCGGTTTCGTCCCGGCGCGTCGGCCGAATCGGTGCGGGCCGCCTGGGTCCGGAATCGTCCCCGTAGCTGCCCGGCCGCCCACGACGTTCACCGCCGCGACTGCCGCGAAGCTCCTCGGTGTACTGATCGAGGGGCTCATCGGCCGGGCGGCGAATATCGACCAGCCGCAGCAAAGTCGGATAATGCCGTTCGATGAAGTTCAAATACCGTTCCCGGAACCGGGCGTGCATTTCCTGGCCGGGCTTCAGCGACTCGAAGTGCAACCGGAAGTCTTGTCCGAGTACGTCGGGCAACGGGTTGTTTTCTTTCTGCTGACGGTACAGTATCCGCCAGCATTCAAGCACCTGCTCTTTCTGTCTGCGGTGCTCATTTTGGGTTGCCTCGACACTTCTTTCGTTGCGGAGTCCTGGGTTTTCCGGAATCTGACGGACGGCCACAAAATGCCCGTCGAGGGTGCTGCCGCGCCGGTCGAAACGGCGTGCAAGGTCGGCCGTTGCCCAGGTCCAGCACAACAAGACCACGAGCACGGTGACACCGCACAGCACCCAGAAGTGATGCTTTTTGAGTAGCTCGATCGCGAGTTTGACTTTGTCCATGTTCAATCTCCTTCCCGGCCGTCGCGATGCAAGGCGACGGCCACGATTACCTGCCGCAAGCCCCCTTCATGCCGGCGCTTATATCATTGTGTTCAAGCCGGCGGCACTCCGCCCATGGGGGCGCCGAAGCCTTCATCCTCACTCATCTGCTGCTCTTCTTGTTCGCTCTGTTGCTGGAGCTTTCGTTGTTTGCGTTCCGCCGGGGTGAGTGGTTTCCACACGAACTGGACGTCGAAATCGAACCGCAGGAGGGTCACGGTATTGCGTTCGGCCAGGTCGGATTCCCTGCCCCCTTCGCCGGCCATCGTGCCCCCGCGACGCGGCTCTCGTCCCGAGGCCAAGTGGGGAGTGAGGTTGACCAC
>SKZG01000526.1 GCA_007127495.1 Planctomycetales bacterium | reverse complement strand
GAAATAACTGTCGCATCTTCTTCCCCCTCACCCTAGCCTCTCCCACCGGGGGAGAGGAGACATCGGATTCTTCCCCCTCACCCTAGCCTCTCCCACCGGGGGAGAGGGGACATCGGATTCTTCCCCCTCACCCTACCCTCTCCCGCCGGGGGAGAGGGGACATCGGACAGTCATTTCTTTGCCGATCCTTACCGACCTTCGTCCCACACCGTCCCTTTGGCTCCGGCGCGGGCGGCGCCGATGATCCAGCTTTCGATGCCGGCACGCGCAAGCTGCTGGCGGACGCTCTCGGCATAAAACGGACTGACGACCAAAACCAGGCCGACCCCCATGTTGAAGACCCGCTCCATTTCCTGCTGCTCGACCTCGCCGAGGCGCTGGAGCCAGTCGAACACTGGGGGGACGGGCCACGCGCCGCGGCGCACGGCCAATTCGATTCCCTCCGGCACGATGCGGGCGAGGTTTTCGAGCAGCCCACCGCCGGTAATGTGGGCAATGCCGTGCACCACGCTTTTCACGCGGTAATTGGTCAATACTTGACGCACGGGCCGACAGTAAATGCGGGTAGGCTGCAAAAGTGCCTGGCCGACGGTCTGGCCGAGCAGGTCGACGTGTTGCCCGACGTCGAGGCCTGCAATGTCGAACACGATCTTGCGCGCCAGACTGTACCCGTTCGAGTGCAGGCCGCTGGACGCGAGGCCAATCAGCAGGTCGTCGGGCACAATGGCTGAGCCGTCGATGACGTTCTTCTGTTCAACCACACCCAGGCAGAAGCCGGCCAGGTCATAGTCGCCTGGGGCGTACAGGTCGGGCAGGATTGCCGTTTCGCCACCCAGCAGGGAGCAATCGGCTTCCACACAGCCAGCAGTAATGCCGGCGACCAATTGCTCCAGCAGGGCCGGGTCGTCGTGCGGAAGGGCCACGTAGTCGAGGAAGAACAACGGCTCCGCGCCGCAACACAAGGCATCGTTCACGCACATCGCCACCAAGTCGATGCCCACCGTGTTGTGTACACCCATTGCCGCGGCCACCTTGAGCTTCGTACCCACGCCGTCGGTGCAGGCGACGAGGAGGGGGTCTTGGTAGTTTCGGGCAAACAAGGGGCTTTGGAAGTCGAGGTGGAACAGGCCGGCAAACCCGTTATCCCACTTTCTCACGCGGGGGGACTGTGTTCGGCCTATCAGGCGGGGTAGCCGGGCCATTGCATCGGCATATTGGGCCAAATCGACCCCCGCGTCCTTGTACGTAGCCTTCGCCATAAGGTGCTTTTCCTAATCGCCTGACCGGAGATTCGCGGTGGCAGACATGCGAGCTGGTAAGTGTGGATTCCTGCGATCGCAACCGTTCACAGGGGGACTGTCCCAATTTTCGCGGCACAAAGGGCGTCGGCGCCCAGTGAGCTACCCTTTCCGCCGCGAAAATGGGGCTGTCCCCTTCGCATGGAGTGGAAAAACCTGCCCGCGCCGCCCCGTGAACGGTTACCCGCGATCCATTGCGCCCATTGTAGGCAGGATGAGTCGGGCTGAAAACGGGGCGGGCTGAAAACGGGGTGGGGCCTTGACTCGCTGCTTTTCCAGTGCGAAACTGACGGTATGCACGTGAACGGGTGTGCTGTGACGGTGTTGGCCGTGCCACCCGAAGTTTCCATTTTGTTCCCGCCTTTTAGGAGAGAAACAATGCTGCGAGTGAGTCGGATGAGTGTCATGTTCGCGTACCTGGCCATTTTTGCCTGCGGAGGGCTTTTGCTTGGGCAGCTTGCCGGCTGTGCTCCGCCGGAGCCCCGGCCCGAGCCAAGAATCGACGCCGTCGATCCCGAAGACGAGCCCGTTGAGCCCACTGAGCCCGTTGAGCCCGTTGAGCCCACTGAGCCTGACGAGCCCGTCATTGTCGAGCCGGAAGACGAACCGGCCGAGCCGATGGCCGACGCCACTCCAGAGCCGGTCGATTTCGACACACTGCCTGTCGATGCGCCGGTTTCCACCTACGCTCCGGCACAGGACCTCTTGGCTCAAGTGGACCAGTATATGGCCCGGATGGAAGAGGTCGTTGCAAACGCTGACGAGTACCAGGACGGCGCGCAGCGCTTGGCCCGCGACTCAAACACGATGATCGTCATTGCGCTGGCCCTGGGAATGCACGACGAGGATCATCAACTTAAAGCGCACGCTCCTGCCATCCTCCAGGCCGCGCAGGCTGTTGCTGCGACGGAGGACTACGAGGCGGCCAAGCAAGCGGTCGAGGATCTCAAGCAGGCGATCGCTGACGGCGGTGAAGGGCCTGAGTTGCAGTGGGAGAAAGTCGCGTCGCTGAAGGAACTCATGGAGCAGGTGCCGCTGATCAACACGAGCATCAACCGCCGCGTACGCCGTCGGTTTGAGCGGAATGTCGATGACATTGCGGGCGATGCCGCGGCCATCGCCGTCATTGGGCAGGGGACCCTGCCGAACGCAGATGATACCATCGCGCCGGAAAGAGCCGACGAGTGGATCAAGTACAGCATCCAAATGCGTAACGCAGCGGCCGAGTTGCGTGCTGCGGCCCGAGCTGTGAACGAAGACGCCGCACAAGCCGCCTTCGAGAAGCTGGGGCAAAGTTGCGACGACTGCCATGCCGTCTTCCATCCGGAAGAGTTGAACTAAGTTAATTTATGCGGCGTTCGTTATTTCCGACGATTCTGCCAGGCGCATTGGCCCTCGTTGCCGTTGCAGCTCTTGTGGTTTGGGCGCGGGTTGAGCCAAGCCGTCGTTCCGAGTTGCGTGTGCCGGCGATGGATCGGTTGTCGGATACGTCGGCCGCACGGCCCGGCCTGCCGTTGGAGGGCACGTTGGAGCGGTTCGATGGCCGTCCGGCAGATATCCCCGGCGCCTGGCCCTGGTTCCGGGGCGAGCGGCTCGACGGTATCGCGCACGATGCGCCGCCGCTTGCCCGAACCTGGCCGGCCGAAGGCCCGCCGCGCCTTTGGACGCTGGAACTCGGCGAGGGCTATGCGGGCGCAGCGGTTCGCAACGGCGCCGTGTACGTGCTCGATTACCTGCGCGACGAGCAGGCTGACGCGCTGCGCCGTCTGTCGCTGGCCGACGGCGCCGAAATCTGGCGGTTTCGCTATCCGGTGGCCGTCAAACGCAACCACGGCATGTCGCGGACCGTACCCTCGGTGGCCGAGCGGTTCGTGGTAAGCCTCGGCCCGAAATGCCACGCCCTGAGCGTGCATCCGGAGACGGGCGAAGAGCATTGGCTCATCGACACTGTTGAAGAATTCGGCGCAACGGTCCCCCTGTGGTACAATGGTCAGTGCCCGGTGATTGACGGCGATCGTGTGATCATGGCCGTTGGCGGCGATGCCCTGCTAGTGGCCCTCGACGGCGTGACGGGCGAAGTGATTTGGGAAAGCCCGAATCCACGTGGTTGGGTCATTACCCACACGTCGATTGTACCCATCGAGTTTGCCGGGCGTCGTATGTATATCTATTGCGGGAAAGGGGGCGTGGCCGGAATCGACGCCGAGAACGGCGACTATTTATGGGACTCGACCGACTGGCGAATCAGTATCGCCACCTGCCCCTCCCCCGTGGCGCTGCCCGGGGGGCGCATCTTCTTCTCCGGCGGCTACAATGCCGGCGCCGTGATGATGCAACTGGAGGAAGACGCCGGTCAGATCGTGGCCAGGACCCTCTTCCGACTGGGCCCCCGACAGTTCGGTTCCACACACCATACCCCCATCTTCCACGAGGGCTTCCTCTACGGAGTTCGCGAGGACGATAAGCAATTCGTTTGCCTGGACCTGGAAGGAAATGAAGTGTGGGCGAGCGGTTCCGCAAATCAATTTGGGCTGGGGCCTTACCTGTTGGCCGACGGCCTATTCTTCATTCTCGACGACCACGGCAAACTGACTTTGGCGGAAGCCACTCCGGCGGAATATCGGCAATTGGCCGAGGCGCAGGTGCTGGACGGTCACGAGTCGTGGGGTCCGATGGCCCTGGCCGCCGGCCGGCTCATCCTGCGCGATATGACGACCATGGTATGCCTCGACGTCAGGGAGGGCGCCACGGTCACGAAAGGGCCGTGAACGGCACGGCAATTATAGTTTGAGTTAAAAGTGTTTCCATGAGCAAGACCGCACTTCCTCCAACATCGGCCATTTTGATCGGCGTCGTATTGATCGCGGCGATTACCGTGGCGGCTGTGGCCGTGTGGGCCCTTCGGCCTCACGGCGAGCTGGGAAGCGGACTGCCCGACACCTTCACCTACCGCGTCGATGAATACACGGCCGTTGCCCCCGAGTTGCTGCGATGGCGGGAGGTTCAGGCCATTCCTGCCGGATTGGCTCAGCCGAGGGCCTTGGCATTGGGCGCCGACGACGAAATGTTTGTGGCCGGCGATCGGGCCGTGGTTTCGTTCAATGCAGAGGGCGAGCCGCTTGGCCGGATCGACCTGGACGCCGAGCCGCGGCGCCTCGCCATCGCCGCACAGGACCACGCCCGGCCTGGGCGGTTGTACGTCGTCTTCAGGACGCACGTCGAGGTCTATCGGACCGATGGCACACGAGAGACGGCCTGGCCCCACTTCGATACCGGAGCGGCATTGACCGGCATCGCGCTGGCGGCAGATACAGTGTTTGTGGCCGACGCCGGGCGCCGAATCGTATTGCAGTGCGACCTGGACGGAAAGGTCCTTAACGAAATCGGTCGGCGGGACGAGGAACGGGAAATCCCCGGATTTGTCATTCCCAGTCCCTACTTCGATTTGACCCTGGGCCCCGACGGGTTGCTTCGGGTGGTGAATCCCGGCCGCCATCGTATCGAGTACTATACCCAGGAGGGCCGGCTGGAGCTGCCGCTCATTTGGGGACGGGCGGGGGTTGCGATCGACGGCTTCTGCGGGTGCTGTAACCCGGCCAGCATCGCTTTGCTGCCCGACGGCCGAATGGTGACCGCCGAGAAGGGGATTCTGCGCGTGAAAGTTTACACGGAGCAGGGCGAACTCCAAAGTGTGGTGGCAGGACCGGCAGAACTGGCGCCGACCCCGGGGGCCATGGTGGAAACCCGCACCGATTACCGACTGCGGGCTCCGATGGTGGCCGTCGATAGCCGGGCTCGGGTGCTGGTGCTCGATCCGGCGTCGGGAGCAGTTCGCATTTTCGAGGAGATTCAGTAGCCATGTCGCCCAAGACGAAGACCACGACCCGCCGCGATTGGCTGCGCACGACGGCCCGTACCGCGGCGCTGGGAGCCCTCGGCGGCGGGGCGGCTTTGTTGCTTGCCCAAAATGCCCGCATCCGGACAGGCAACTGCCCGCGCGCCCAAGCCTGTTCCGGCTGCCCGATTCTCGACCATTGCACTTTGCCGAACCGTCCCACGGCGGAGTCCGAAGAAAGTGTGAACCATGAATGACATGCCCGCAATAAAGAGTAGGTTAAGCCGCCGCACGTTCATTGGCGGTATCGTTCGGGGGGCCGGCGTCGTGGGGCTTGGCGGCGGTGCCGTGGCGCTGGCCGCGGTGCATGGGCGTGGCAACGAACTCGTTTGGCAGATCGATCCCCATGCGTGCGTTGCCTGCGGCAACTGTGCCACGTATTGCGTGCTCGACGAATCGGCCGTCAAATGCGTTCACAGCTACGGGATGTGCGGCTACTGCGAATTGTGTACGGGGTATTTCGACCCGGAACCATTAGCACTCCATGCCGGCGCGGAGAACCAACT
>SKZG01000265.1 GCA_007127495.1 Planctomycetales bacterium | reverse complement strand
GTCAGGTCGACGATCTTCTGTACGACCTCGGAAAGGTCCGGTCGCGTCTCTTCGGATGGCTCCGCCGTCTGGTCCATCGGCGGCTCGTCCAACTCGCGTTCTTCCCGCATTTGCCCAAAGGCGCCGCCGGGTACGACGGCGACCCACAAGAGCGCCGCGACCTGAAGAAGCGAGAACGGTTGCCGCAGCGAGGGGTGACGGTGGCGGCGCGACCGCCGCGTCGAAAGGGAATGGCTTCTCATGTCAACCTCCTGAAGATGGGTCTGTTGCTCTTGTCCGACGAAGTCGGAGCATCCCAGAGCAACTTCGGTGCCATGGGAACCGACTCCCCCAATCGCCCGCGACGGAATGTCGATGCCGCGCGGCGCTGTCGGAGCGCCGCCAGACGCGGCCGGGGCTACGGCGTCGCGTCTGGGCCCTGGGCAGGGCGATGCGGTCCATCCGCCAGGTCCACCCGGGTGCGTGGGTATCCGGGCACGATGCGGTCGCGATGCTCGGGCCGCTCCAGTTCGCGGGAAATGGCAAGGATCAATTCGGTGGACCAGCGGCGGCGCTGGTGGACCGGGACCAGGTAACGCACCGTGCAGTTGGTGAATGCATCTGCAGGCGACAGGTACACCTGCGGCCGGTCGTCGATGTCGTACGCCAAGCGCTGGCGTTCGAGCAGATCGCGGTAGTTGGCGATGGGCTCCCGCATCATGTCTCCCACGACTTCGTCGGCAATGGCACGGGCGATGTCAACGGTATAGCCGAGGTCGCTTTCGTCGGCGACACCGAAGGTGACCTCGTCCCAAATATAGGGGAAATCGCGGCTGTAGTTGATGATGTTCGACCGAAGGATTTCCCAGTTGGGAAAGGTGATCAGGGCGCCGGTCGGCTGCCATCCGGCCACGGTTTTGCCCGGCCCGCCGGCCTCCCACACCGTCGTGGTCAAGACGTCGATCCGGTAGACGTCGCCGAAGACATCGCCCACTTCGATGCGATCCCCCGGCCGATAGTAGCCCCGGAATGCGTTGAGCACCCAACCGGTGAAGCTTTCGATGGGCGTTTGCAGTGCCCAGGAAAGGGCCAGGCCAATGAGGCCGACCGATCCCAGCAGCGCGGTGGCATCGCCGGCAATCACGCTCAAGCCGGCGGCGATCGCGAGAAGGAACAGCCCGATGCGGATGAGCGCCGCGACCGCCTCGCTCCGCTCCCAGCCGCTGAGACTCTTGTGCAACCCCCAGCGCACCACCACTGCCAGGATCCACGCCATCAGAAGCAAGAACAGGGCAACCACGATCTTTGGCAGGACGGCCATGAAGCCGTGTACGAGCCCGCGGATGGTGGCGGTCGCCTCTTCGAGCGACTGATGCGGATCGATGTCGGCCTCGGGCTGGGGGGCGCCCTCGCCGCCCGGTTCCTGCCCATCGATTGCCGCGTTCTGTGGACTGCCGGCGGTCGGCGGTCCAGTCTCGTCGTCCGCCTCCGCCCAGACGAGAAGGACGAGGGTGGTCAGGGCGACCGCCAGGATGGTCGCTTGCCGGAAGCGTTGCAGCGAGGTTCGCGCCCTCCCGTGGGAACGTTGCCAGCGGGCCGACGACGGATGCCTGCCACGCGGCCGCGTCTGCCGCGAATGCCCCACTTGTTGCCCTGGGCGGCGCGATCGCGGGGAACGACGCGCCGTCGGTATCACAGGTCTTCGCCGCTGGGCGCCCGCCTTCTCAGTGTTCGGAAGCTGAGGTTGCATACGTTACCTTGCGAGAGCACGCTGCCGCCGAGCGGGTGAAGCCGGCAGGCCCCCGGCAGCGGCGTTGGGAAGGGACGACTGCAAATGCCATGCCGATCGCTCCCCAGGCAGGCTTCGAGGGGCCCACCGAGCGAACACTCCCGGACGGCATTCCAACGGGAGGTTGGCAGGGGCCCCATCCGACCGGAGCGGAAACCGGCGGGCTCGACGAGCGGGATGCAATCCGCCAGCGTCGGAGTGTCGCCCCTGCCCGACATGCCGTCGCAGCGCGGCTCGTCCGAACTCGGGCAGGCCACCGCACCACTGCGAACCAGAGACCGCTGCCAGCACGACACGACCGGCACGACAATAGCGTTCTGCTTCGAGTTCCGCCGGGGAAATGCACGTTGGGAGCGTCTGGGCACGCCATTTGCACAGGCTGGAAGGGATCGTTGCATGCAGCGCGGGGCGTTGCATGCTGGGCCATTTGATATTGGCGAGAACATTTGAACAAAGGAGAGAGTCATGGACGTGAATCAAGAACGCACAACCGCGGTCGGCGTCTTCCAGAACCACGAGCAAGCTCGGCGCGCCGTCCAGGAACTGCGCCAGATGGACTTCGCTGAGGACCACATCGGCGTTGCCGGCAAGCACGAGGATGCGGAAACCCAAGCGACGCCCGAAAGCGACGAGTCCCATGCGGCCGCTGGGGCCGCTGCCGGCGCCGCCACGGGCGTCGGAGTGGGCGCGCTCTGGGGAATCGGCATCGTTGCCGGCATGCTGCCGGCCATCGGACCGGCGATTGCCGGAGGCATGTTGGCGGCGGTCCTGTCCAGCGCGGTGGCAGGCGGCACCGTCGCAGGGATCGCCGGCGCGCTGATCGGACTGGGCATTCCCAAGGAGGAGGCCGAGTACTACGAGAACGAACTCAAGGAAGGGCGGACCATTGTAACCGTCGATGCTGGCTCTCGTTACAACGAAGCCATGGGAATCCTGGAACGCCACGGCGCATACCAGGCCGACCATGCCGCAACCGTTCGCAGGTAGGAACCACACGGATGAGGGCGCGCTGGCCTCCGGCCTCTGGTGTCAGGGACGGGGGACAGCGTGCCGATTCCATCGGTTCCGGCCGCCGGAATCGTACGCTGCTGACGACCATCGCAAGGGATGGTCCCATTTTCGCGGTCTCCCGAAAAATGATCGACCGCTTATCCCAAATGAGGATTGCGAGAAGCCGTCAGGTCACCAGACCCGTTGCGGCGCCAACCGCTACCGGCACAATTCCGCAGCGAGTCGTCGGGCCAACCATACTTTGGGAATGATCGGCAACGTCCAGAATCAAGCGACGGCCACCGTGGCGGCCGAGTTATCTGGAATGGCAGCCAACCCACGCGAGACACCGGCCCGCCGTAAGGATTGGCAAATCAATAACTGCCAGGATATGCTCCCACAGCCCTCCGTAATCCCTTCTCATTCACACGTCCCTTCTCTCATCCCTTAGGATTGGCCAGCTTGCATCGTGTTGAGACGGCAGCAATTGTTGTTCGATCCTAACGAGGCTTCGGCACGGAGTTCATGTGGCCGGGTGGGATCGGTTGCGGAGCGGCTTCCAGGCCGTTGTGCAGCAAGTAGCCGGTGATGAGCACCTCCGATTCGCGCCAGGCAATCAAATTCTGAATGTAGTTCTTCCGCAGCGTGAAGTATTGCTGTTCAGCAGCCAGGACTTCGGGCCAAGCCGTTCGCTCGCGCTTGTAACTTTGCAGAAGAAGTTCATAGGCCTGATACGATTCGGGCAGGATGACGTCGCGATAATGATGCACATGTTGTAGTGCCGTCAGGTAAAGGCGATACTGACGAGCCAGGTCGCGCCGCAGCCACAGTTCGGTGCGACGCACCTCGCCACGCTGGCGAGCGTAGTCTGCCTCGGCCTGACGAATGGTTCCCTGATTCCAGTCGAACAGCGGCACTTCGAGCGACAATCCGGCGACGCCCACGGTCTGGTCGGCTTCGAAGTTATAGCCGGCGCCTGCCTCCACGATCAGGTCGGGGACCGGCTCGGCGATTTCCCGGCGGATGGTCACGCTGTCGGCATCAAGCTTGCAGCGGGCCGCCATCATCTGGGGACTCTCCTGAATCAATCGCGCGAGCGCTTCTTCCCAGTCGATCGGTGCCAGGTCGCCCTCCAGCGGGGTCGCCAGCGGCGCCGGCGCCAGGTCGATGCCCACCATGGCCGTCAGCTCTTCGAAGGCCTGGCGATAGTCATTTTCCGCCATCATCACCGTGAGCCGTTGTTGCTGCAACGCGACGTTGGCCTGGTGGACTTCGGCGCGTATCGCCTGCCCGACATTGTACATTTCGCGCGTCGTGACCAACTCGTCTTCGGCATTCTTGAGTAGCTCGCGCTGCACGCCCAGCAGTTCCTGTCGCCCGCAGGCACGGAAATAATGCAAACGAACTTCATTCAATACACGGTACTGCTGTGCCAGTGCCATCCACTCGGCCACACGGGTTTGCGCCAAAAACTTTTCGCGGCTGAGGTCAAGTTTGCGGGCGGTGACGATCCGCTGTTCCACGCTGGCGCCGTGGAACTCACCAATGGTTCCTTCCACCCCGATTTGCTCGGCGCTGTACCGAAGCGTTGGGTTGGGCCAGAGGCCCGCCTGGATGGCTTTGCCCAACGCACCCTCCACCTGGGCTCGGGCTTGCAGAAGCGTGGGATTGTTCCCGCAGGCCATCGACTCCAATTCGTCGAGCGTCAGGGGAGACCCCGAGGGCGAAGCCAGCGCCGTACCGAAGGCATTCAGCGGACGGGGTGAATCGGGGATCGCCGGAGGCGGCAGATACCGTTTGCCGGCATCCGATTCCCGCGGTTCGTCCGTTGCACGCCCTGCCCGGCCCCGATGCATCTGAGCCGGCATGGGCTGCATGGGATCGGAATCAGAATCCATGGCCGCGACGAGGCGGACTTCCGAGGACGTCAAGCGGCGGGCGGGACAAATCGCTCGCTCGGCGGCACTTGGCAACGTTGCCATCGCGTCGTGCCGGTTGGGCGTTTGCGCTCTGAGGGCGGTGGCCGGTAGTGCGCCGAGGGCCGCCAGAAGCAGCATCGCGAAACAGACTCTTGGGCGTATCATCGACCGTCTCCTCACATGCTTGGCATGCTGGTTCAATCGCCTTCTCATCGTTCGTACTGATACGAACCGATATCCGCCGGATGCTGCGCGCGTCCCGGCCGGAGGTTCGCGGCACGCTGGCGCGCATGAATCCAACGCAGCGATCGGCTCATGCCTACGTGACCGCAGTCGCCGCTCGGGCAGTCGTTGAATCCGTTGACCGGATCGTCGTCCCACGGATAGATTCCGTAGTACAGGAATCCCGGCAAGTGCGGCGGCAGGCATGGCGGGCATGTGGCCGGGCCCATGCAACGCCAGCAGTCGCGTGGCGGGAGCGGCTTCGAGGCCATGGGAGCATGAACTTTCGGCGCCTGCTCCAGGGCCGGTTGTCGCTGTTCCGCGGCAAAGGCCAATGTGGTAGCCACGATGGCTATCCCGACGATTATGAGCACCGCCGCGATCGGGCGGAGGCTGGCGGGACGTTTGGCGTGTCGATCCGGTGTTCTCACGGCGGACTCCTTTCCGTGGTGGGAGGGCCCGCCGCCTGGGCAGACCGCGGCATCGAGAAGGCCGGCTTCGCGCCCCCTATACTATATTCAGCTCTCTTCTATTCGGCGCACTAACCAAACATTCATGACCCAGCCGCAGGCCGGCGGGGATGCCCTCCCTGCTTGCCCGGTTTAACGCCGGCTATCTAGGACGGACGGTCGTCGGCCTTGCGGCGACGCTTGATCTCATCGAGAACTTCGCCCGGCTGCACGGTCTGATCGCTATTGATTACCAGATCGTAGAGGTCCTCCGGGAGCACCCGAATTACCGTCATGAGCCCCTTCACGCCCATGTGCCAGTTCTTGCGCATGCCGCGCGTTTCTCGCCGGTT
>SKZG01000274.1 GCA_007127495.1 Planctomycetales bacterium | reverse complement strand
TGTCCGGTACTTTTTCTAGGGCGTCCCCGGGGTTTGATGGTTGACGGAAGATTGAGTTCGGTGGCGGCACGCTTCACCCAATCGGGATTGCCGAGAGGCGCGCCGCGGCGGATGCTGTTGCTGATTCCGTCCTGATCTGCAACGGCCAGCTTGCGGCCGACCAGTTGGGGCCAGTTCTTGGGAATAGGCAGCGGGCCGTCGCTTAGGGCGAAGGGTTTCTCCAATCCTTCGGAAGTCGGGGGTCAGGCTTGCACTTTACACTTTAGTGACGAGCGAAAGTGCCCGGACCGTGGGGCTCCATTACGGCGGCATCAGTTCGTCGGCGGTCGGCAGCATCCGGCGGAAGGTGCGGGAAGGCCAGCTCGACATCCGGTCCGACCTCGACCATTTGGTGTCTCGCATCCGCACCGCCCACGCCGAGAGTACCGCAACCGGACGTAACGTGTAAAGTGCAAGCCTGACCCCGACATCCCTGACCCCGACATCCCCTGGCGTTTTCCGCTTCCGTCCATTACTATAGCAGGTCAATGAGGCGATCGGACCTGTTCCGTTGCCGGTCGAGGGGGGAGTCCCATTTGCGGGGCGAAAGAGCGTTGTTGACAAGGGATACCCGCTCCGCCGTGAGAATCGGGACAGTCGTCTGCGAACGGTTGCCGCCGCGACCATGGCATTGCCGCTTTTGGGCGGCGAACCTGCGAGAGGAAATGCATGTCGCTCTTCGATTCCGCTGAGGACGCCCACCGCCGGCAGGCGCAGCCGCTGGCGGCGCGCATGAGGCCGCGCACCCTGGCCGAGTTCGTGGGCCAAGAGCACTTTCTGGGCGAGGGGAGGCTGTTGCGCCGGCTGCTGGCGGCCGATCGGCTTGGATCGGTGCTGTTCTACGGGCCGCCGGGAACCGGAAAGACGACGCTCGCGCGCCTGCTGGCCGAGGAAAGCCGCAGCCATTTCCAGCAGCTCAGCGCCGTGGCCAGCGGCGTGAAGGAGTTGCGGCAGGTGCTGGCCGCGGCCGAGGACCGGCTCGCGGCCTCCGGGCGGCGCACGCTCTTGTTCATCGACGAGATGCACCGGTTCAACAAGGCACAGCAAGACGTGCTGCTGCCCGGCGTCGAGGAGGGCGTGGTGATCCTCGTGGGGGCGACTACGGAAAATCCGTTCTTCACGATCAACTCGGCCCTGATCAGCCGCAGCCGCGTGTTCCAATTCCAGCCGCTTGCCGCCGACGCCGTCCGGACCCTGCTGCGCCGCGCGGCAGGTGACGCGGAGCGCGGCCTGGGCCGGTACGACGTGCGGCTGCACGACGACGCGCTCGATTTCCTGGCCGAAGTGAGCGACGGCGACGCCCGCCGCGCGCTCTCCGCCCTGGAAGTGGGCGTGCTCTCCGCGGAAACCCAGCCGGTGGAGTTCGACCTCGCCCTGGCGCGCGAATCGGTACAGCGCAAGGCGATCGACTACGATCGGGCGGGCGACCTGCACTACGACACCATCAGCGCGCTGATCAAGAGCATTCGCGGCAGCGACCCCGACGCCGCGCTGTACTGGCTTGCGCGCATGTTGGAAGGCGGCGAAGACGTGCGCTTCCTGGCTCGGCGGCTGGTGATCCTGGCCAGTGAGGACATTGGCAATGCCGACCCCGCCGCCCTCCCGCTAGCCGTGGCGGCAGCGCATGCCTGCGAGCTGGTCGGCCTGCCCGAGTGCGAACTCACGCTGGCCCAGGCGGCCACCTACCTGGCCTGTGCGCCGAAGTCGAACGCTTCGTATGTGGGCATTGCCGAGGCGAAGGCCGACCTGCGCGAGGGCCGCGTCCTGCCGGTGCCCGTCCATCTGCGCGACCGGCACTACTCGGGCGCGAAGCGGCTGAAGCACGGCGAGGGCTACCAGTATGCCCACGACCACCCCGGTGCGGTGGCGGAGCAGGAGTACTTGGGCGTCGAGCGGGAATACTACCGCCCTACCGACCGGGGGTTCGAACGAGAGCTGGCCCGCCGACTCCAGGAAATTCGCAGCCGGCTGAAAGGCGACGAGGCATGATGGGTATTCCACGGGCAAGATGCCGATGGCGCCAATCCGGGTGAACTCCGGCCGGTGGAATACCGATGCCAATAGAGAGGGCGGGCCACGCCGACGGCGTGTTCCGAGCGGGGGCCGTCCTCGCATTCGACCCAATCCGGCGTTTCTTCTATTCCCGTAGTTCTTCGCATGACATCAGTGGATTGCCAAGTGCAGGTCGGTGCCGACTTGCGCGCCGGGAACTGTGCGCAGCCTCCGCATCGCTTAGGTAGCTGGGAGTTGGTGGCGCCGATTTCCGAGAGCGAACTCACGCGCGTCTATCGCGCGCGCCCGGCGGGCGGCAGCCCCGCCCGGCCCGCCGCATACGCCTTGAAAGTGCTTCGCCCCGAGTGGGAACACCATCCGCAGGTCGTGTCGCTGCTGGCGCGCGAGGCGCAGGTGGGGCGTAAGGTGTCGCATCCGCACTTGGTGTCGGTCCTTTCGGCTCGGGTGCGCGACGTGCCCCGATACCTCGTCATGCCTTGGCTGGAGGGCGTGACCTTGGCTGACCGGCTGCGGGACGCGGCACCTCCCGACCTGCCGGAGATGCTTTGGGTGGTGCGCCAAGTGGCCGAGGGCCTGGCCGCCCTCGACGCCCACGGCTGGATGCACGGCGACGTCAAACCGTCGAACATTATGATTTCGCCTGACGGGCACGCGACCCTAATCGACCTCGGCTTCGCGCATCGCCGGCACGAGGAGGCGTCGGCGGTGGACCGTGTCGTGGCGGGCACGCACGCCTACCTAGCGCCCGAGGTGCTCAGTTCACGCGTCGGGGCCGATATTCGCAGCGACTTGTACAGCCTGGGCGTGGTGCTGTTCGAAGCGTTGACCGGGCGTTTGCCATTCTCCGGGCAAACGCTGCCCGAGTTGATCTCGCAGCATCAGCAGGTTCCACCGCCCCACCTGAAGCGATTGGCGCCCCACGTGCCCGACGACGTAGCGCGATGGGTTGGCCGGCTTCTGGCCAAAGACCCGCTCCGGCGTCCGCAAACGGCCGAGGAACTGGTCGCGCAGCTCGTCCGACTGGAAATCGCCACGTTCAGCGAGCGAGCGTTGTGAAACGGGCGAAGGCGCGCTCAGCAAGATGCCGCCAGCACCTAGAAACGCGAGAGCCCGCCGCATTGACGCCGGCATCATCCTATGGGATAATGGGGGCGTCCCGTGAACGGCTCCTGACTCCCGCTATGAAGATCGCCACCTGGAACGTCAATTCGGTCCGCGCCCGCCTCGACCGGCTGGTGGCCTGGCTTCGCAGCGCCGAGCCCGACGTCGTATGCCTGCAGGAATTGAAGTCGCGGGAGGCGGCGTTTCCTCATGATGCGATTCGGGCGGCCGGCTATCATGCGGCCGTGTATGGCCAGCCCACGTACAACGGGGTGGGCATTCTCAGCCGGGTGGAACCCCGTGGCGTGGTCCGGGGTATGGGCGACGGCGTCGAGGACGCGCACGCCCGATTCCTTGCGGCCGAAGTGGGCGGCATCGAGGTGCTCTGCGCGTACGTGCCCAATGGGCAGGTCGTCGGCTCGCCGCAGTACGCCTTCAAGCTCGACTGGCTGCGCCGGCTGCGGGCGTTCCTCGACCGGCACTACACGCCCGAAACGCCCCTGGTGCTCTGCGGCGACTTCAACGTCGCCCGCGACGCCCGCGACGTCGCCGATCCGGTCGCGTGGGAGCCGTCGGTGCTCTGCCATGCGAGTAGCCGTGCGGCGCTGGAGGCACTCCTCGACTGGGGCCTGGTCGATGTCTTCCGCGAGCAGCACCCCGAGGGCGGGCTGTATTCCTGGTGGGACTACCGCAACCTCGCGTTCCCGAGGAACGACGGCCTGCGGCTCGACTACCTCTTCGCCACCCGGCCGCTGGCCGCGCGCTGCGCGGCGGCCGCCATCGAGCGGGCGGAGCGCAAGGGGCCGAAGCCGTCCGACCACGCGCCGGTGACCGCGCAGTTCGATTGGGACGGACCGTCTATGCCATGACAGCCGTGGCGTTTCGGGTAGAATCGGTTTTCATAATGGCACACATGCGCCTTTTCGAGGGGGACTTCGGCCCTCCGGGCGGGGCGAACTTCGCCTTTTGCGACGGCTCGGTCCGGTTCCTGTCGGGTGCTGGAGCCCGGGGTCTGCGCTTCTGCCGACCGTCGCTCTGGTGGGCCTTGCCCTGCAGCGCCGCAATCACTCGAGGGTCCGGTCGCAATAGAGCAGAACGCCCGTGCTACGCAGGCGGCGAGGAGAGCGCACGCAGCGATTCCGCGGCGGCTGCTACGGTGGCGTCGATGTCGGTCATCGTGTGGGCGGCCGAAACAAACATGGCCTCGTATTGACTGCACGGCAGGTAGAAGCCGCGATGGAGCATTTCCCAAAAGAACCGGCCGAACCGTGCCGTATCGCACCGGGAGGCCGTGGTCCAATCGGTAACGGGCTGTGGGCTGAAGAACAGGGTGATCATACTGCCGCACCGGCCGACGGTGCATGCGGCGCGGGCGGTCCGGGCCGCGTCTTCCAGCCCCAGGGCCAAGCGGCCGGACAAACGCTCGAGTTGGTCGTAAACGGCGCCGTCGCGCAGCAGCTTGAGCGTGGCGATTCCGGCCGCGGTGGCAAGGGGATTCCCGCTCAAGGTTCCCGCTTGAAAAACCTTGCCGGCCGGCAGCATGTGCGCCATCACGTCGGCCCGGCCGCCGTAAGCGCCCACGGGCAGGCCGCCGCCAAGGATTTTGCCCAGGGTGGTCAGGTCGGGCGTGATGCCCAGCAGGGCCTGCGCCCCGCCGTAGGCCACGCGGAATCCCGACATCACCTCATCAAAGATCAAAAGCGCGTGATGCCGGGCCGTCCGTTGGCGCAAGGCTTCGAGAAACTCGCGGCGGGCCGGCACGCAGCCCATGTTGCCGGCCACCGGCTCGACGATGACCGCCGCGATGTCTCGCCCGTGCTCCTCGAATGCCCGCTCCACGGCTGCGACGTCGTTATACGGGAGCACTAGGGTATCGCGAGCGGTGCCCTCGGTCACTCCCGGCGAGTCGGGCGCGCCGAGCGTTGCGGCGGAACTGCCCGCGGCCACAAGCAGGCTGTCGACGTGGCCGTGATAATTCCCGGCGAATTTCACCACCAGGGGACGGTTGGTGTAGGCCCGCGCCAGGCGAAGGGCACTCATGGTGGCCTCAGTGCCCGAGTTGACTAGGCGCACCATTTCGACCGAGGGCACCGCGTCGATGACCAATTCGGCCAGTTCCGTTTCCGCGATTGTGGGCGCGCCGAACGACGTTCCCCGCCGCAGTGCGGCCTCGACGGCTTGGAGCACGTCCGGATGCGCATGGCCGACGATCATCGGCCCCCACGAGCCGACATAGTCGAGATACCGGTTTCCATCGACATCCCAGAGGTGGGGGCCTTCCCCTCGTTCGAAGAAGATCGGATGCCCTCCAACTCCTCCAAACGCTCGTGCGGGGCTATTCACACCACCCGGCATGACGGCGCTAGCATGGCGGTAGGCTGCGTCGCTTCGTTCACATATCATCCGTGCCAGCATACCAGGGCCGGATCAAACCATCAATCCATTGGTTTGTCGGCTCTTCCGTTTCTAAGTGCAGACTGCTTCTCCTGGGGACGGCACAACGGCGTGTGCCTACTACATTGGAGCGGCCTGCACCCAGAAACGGAAGAGCCGT
>SKZG01000051.1 GCA_007127495.1 Planctomycetales bacterium | reverse complement strand
ATCAAGTAGGGGTCGCCGTCGATTTGGACTTTCAGCCCCTTGCGGAACTCGCTGGTGTTGTAGCTTGCCACGATTGAAATTCCCTAACGCTTTGAGTGGTGAGGTGGATTATGGTACGATGTTGCCGCCATGGCAACGTGTTCGTTCAATCAACGCTCCGATTCCGTCGCGGTCGAAGCCGCCGACTGGCCGGCCGCCTTGGCCGGCGCCCTCCGCTCGCCCGGCGAACTGTGCCGGCTGCTGGGGCTGGCTGAAACCGTCGCCACCGACGCAGCGGAGCCGGCCGGTCGGTTCCCAATGCTCGTTCCGCGGGCGTTGCTGGCGCGCATCGGCCGGGGCGACCCAAGCGACCCGATCCTCCGGCAAGTGCTACCCCACCCGGAAGAACTGATCTCCGCCACCGGGTTCTCCACCGATCCGGTGGGTGAGGTCGCCGGCGCCTGTGTGCCCGGGCTGCTGCAAAAGTACCCCGGCCGATCCCTCATGGTAGCAACCTCGCGTTGCGCCGTCCATTGCCGGTACTGCTTCCGACGTCATTTTCCGTTCGCGTCCGGCACGGCGACGGGCGACCACTGGCAGCCCGCCCTGCGGCAACTCGCCCGCGACCCGACCATCCGCGAGGTCATCCTCAGCGGCGGCGACCCGCTCACCCTGCCGGACACGGAACTCGGCCGCCTGACCGATCGCCTGGCCGCCGTTCCGCACCTCCGACGACTGCGGATTCATACCCGAATGCCGGTTGTTGTGCCCGCCCGGGTCGGTCCGGACCTGACCAGCATGTTGCGGGCAGCGCGGCTGACGGCAATCGTGGTGGTCCAGGTCAACCACGCGACGGAACTCGATCGGGCCGCCGCCGGTGCTCTGGCAAAACTGGTCGACGCCGGGATTCCGGTGCTGAGCCAGTCGGTCCTGCTGCGCGGGGTGAACGATTCGGCGGACGCCCTGGCAGCGCTGTTCGAGCGGCTGGTCGACTTGCGGGTCATCCCGTACTACCTTCACCAGTTGGACCGGGTTGCCGGGGCAGCGCACTTCGAGGTGCCCCAGCGCCAAGGAAAGGCCCTCCTCGCGGCGCTGCGCCGGCGACTTCCCGGCTATGCCGTTCCACGCTATGTGCGGCAGCCCAAGCAGGGCCCCTGCAAACGGCTGCTATGACCCTTCGGGGGCAGGCCGGGGCTCGCGCTGGGAGTGTGGGGTTGAAAACTGGCGAACACTAGCTATGCTGGCAAGTTGCAGGACATCGCCTGTCACCGTTCACGCGGGCCCGCGGAGGGGTTTCTCCGTGGAGTGAGGGGACCAGAACCACGTGAACGGCCACGATAGCCCGGTCCGAGGACGGCCATGCGCGAGATACTTTTCGAGTTCCAGCTTAGCCCGACAACTTGGGCCTACGTGTCGGCGCTGATGACCATTGGGGTGTTTTTCAAGTTCCACCGGTTCTGGAGTGTCCGCAACCTGGACCTGATCGCCCTGATCGCTTTTTCGCCCGGTCTGCTACTGATTTACCACGGCTTGCTCCAGAACCTGCCCACGCTGATTCAAGGCGGCTATGCATGGCTGTTCGCGGTGGGGGGATTCTTCCTCATCCGGTTGCTCTTGGATCCGGTCATGGTCCGGCGGCCTTTGCTGGAACCGAACCTTTCGGCCAGCGGCCTGACTTTTACCGGCGCCTCGCTGCTGGTGTTCCTGATGGCCAACGTCATTATGAACCCTCGCGAACGGCTTGAGTATCAACTCGCTGAGCAACCGGTCGTGACCGAGGCGACCCCCGGCTACCTGCCGCTGTTCCGGTTGGCCGCCGTGAGCGAGGGGACACTCGCGGAGGTCGACAAAACCCATACCGACGAGTACCGGCGCGCGCTGCTCACCCTGGGCTTTGCCCGCGCGGTGGTCATTCTCGCGCAGCTTGCCCTGGTGGCAGGCATCGTGCTGGTCGGGTACCGTCACTTCGACAACATCCAAACCGGCGTAGCCGCGGCATCCTTCTACCTGCTGCTGTTCTACTCCAGCCAAATGACCGGCCGTCCGGACCACATCATCCCGGCAGCCATGCTTGTATGGGCTATCGTTATGTACCGCCGTCCGGTGGTTTCCGGGCTGTTTGTCGGCGTTGCCGCGGCGCTGACGTTTTACCCGCTTTTTCTTCTTCCGCTGTGGTGTGGGTTCTATTGGCACCGGGGGCTGGCGCGTTTTTCTTTGGCGGTTGCCGCCACACTGATCGTCATGGCGGTGTTGCTGGTTCCACTGTTGGGCACGGCGGAGTTTCCCGACGCCTTGCGGCACATGTTCGGCCTGGTGGGGTTTGTGGCGCGCGATGCATCGGGCTTCTGGGCGCAGCACGCGCCGGTGTTCCGTATTCCGGTCGCGGCTGCCTGGGTGGCACTTTGTACGGGGCTGGCGTTGTGGCCGGCGCAGAAGAACCTGGGCACCCTGTTAAGCTGTTCGGCTGCCGTGATGCTCGGGTCGCAATTTTGGCACGTACCTCAAGGAGGGTTGTACATGGCGTGGTACCTGCCGCTGTTGATCTTAACGGTTTTCCGTCCCAATCTTGAGGACCGCACGGCCCAAACCGCAGTGGTTGCCGTGCGTTTCCGCCGCGGCCGGTAGGATTCCGGAGTTTTGACGGTTGATGGTGGATGGGTTTCAGGCTTTCGGGACGACACAGCGACGTGTGCCTACTACATTACGCGGCCTGCACCCAAAAACGGAAGAGCTGAAAAACCTGGCAGGGTCGGGTTGACAGGCGCGTGGCAGGCGGACAGAATTGGGGCATGGAACAATCGGTCGCCCTGCGCCCGGAACCGAGCCCGCCGACCCGACTCCGGCGGCTTCCCGCCGCACGTCCGGATTGAGCGGCTCGACGATCGCGAGGCCCCCTTAAGAGCGCCTCGGGGCGGGAGTTGGATCCATCCGATTTCGTCATTCCCTCGAACGGCACCGGCTATGATGCATGAACAATCACTGCGGAAGAACCGTGACGCGATCCTTCGCCTCGCCGCGAAGCACGGCGCGCGCAACGTGCGCGTGTTCGGATCGCTCGCCCGGGGCGAAGCCGACGAAAACAGCGACATCGACCTCGTCGTGGAACTGGACCGGGGCCGATCGCTCTTGGACCTCGGTGGCCTACAGTACGAATTGCAGGAGATGCTTGGCCGCCGTGTCGACGTCGTTACCGAGCGCAGCCTAAGAGCCCGAGTCCGCCAGCGTTTGCTGCAAGAGGCCGTGCCGCTATGAGAGAGCGCCTGCGCGATTTGCTGGAAGCCGTCCCTGGCCTTCTGCATCCGAACCAGAGTAAAGACTCCCAACCCGTGGCAGCTTTGCTTTGGCCTAGGAAATCGGTGCCTCTGGGGGCATGAGCTGTGCCCCGTGAATCACGCGCCGGACTTCAGCCACTTCTACGAGGCGTCCCTCGGCGGCGTCGTGACGCCCGGCATCAATGGCCTGCCGCACGTACACTCGGTACATCAGGTCGTCCCAAGTGGCGCCATTCGGAAGGCTATCCACCAAGTCCCTGGCGGCGGACTTGACGTCTTTGCCTTGCGTGCCCTGCATTGCCAACGCTCCTGTTGACTGTTTATAGTCGGTCTCCTGTGCGTAACTTCGGGGGCTTGTCGCGTCGCAGGTCGGGGATCCCCCTTGGAACTTCGCGACTCCCGCACAGCATCGATCAGCCGGGGGCCACATCCTGCGGAGGTGACGCCACCCACTCTGGAGAAACGGTCCTTGACCCCTGACAGTAGAATACTCGAGCCGCGGCCCGTTTGCAAGGGCCGCTTCCGGGGGCATGCGTTGTGGAAGGCCGCTCTGGATCGCTGCAAGCCGGCCGTTGCATACCAAGACAGGATCCGCGACAGCATCCGTCGCGGCGCCCCGCTCGGCGAGCCCGACTGGGTAACCCGCGCCGCTGCCAAGCTGAAGCTTCGGTCCACCCTCAAGCCCCGGGGCCGACCTGGAAAAAGTACTGGCAGCTTTGATTCTGGCCGATACCTACCGGTTGCCGGGTCTAGCGAACGGGACAGCCTCATTTTCGCGGCGGGAGGGCAGGGCGCTTGGGTAATCCGCACCAGGTGCCGCCGAAATTGGGACAGACCCCGTGGACCGGGGCGAAAAAAAATTTTCGCCGGGGTGTTGACGCTTTTTTCCCGAACTGCTAGACTCCAAGGTTTCCACTTCAGTGGTGGACGTTGATTGACAAATTGGGCGTCGGAAGAGACCCGGAGAACCTACTATCGTGGCCGGTATTACACAAGAGATCATCCGCATTCGGATGGAAGCCTACGATCACGCGATTCTGGACCAAAGTGCGACGGAAATCGTCGATACGGCGAAGCGAACCGGTTCGATTGTGCATGGTCCCATTCCGCTGCCCACCCGCATTGAGCGGTATACCGTCCTTTCGAGCCCCCACGTCGACAAAAAGGCACGGCAACAGTTCGAAATTCGGACGCACAAACGATTGGTCGACATCATGCAGGCGACGGCCAAGACCATTGAGGCCCTGAATAAGCTAAGCCTTCCTGCCGGCGTCGATATCAAGATCAAGGCGACGAGCCGCAAGTAATACCTAACAAACGAGCTACGCTTGACAAACCCTATGGTGGGGTTTTCGAGCGTCGCAACCTGGAAATCCCAAGAATCTGAATATGCAACGGAAGCCTGGCGGGTAAACCCGGCTTCAAGGCCGCGGACCTCCCGCCATGCGAGGCGAAAGGCAAGAACGATGACCATAGGACTGCTCGGCCGCAAGGTCGGGATGACGCAAATCTACGATGAGTCGGGCGCCGCCATCCCGGTTACCGTCATTCAGGCGGGGCCATGTCATGTGCTCCAACTGAAGACCCAGGAAAGAGACGGCTACGAGGCAGTTCAGATCGGGTTTATGGACAAACCCCGTCGTCTTGCCAGTCGCTCTGTCCGTGGGCACGTCGCCAGGCTCGACAGCAAGCGTCAGCGGACGCGGGCTGCCGCCGGTGTCGAGTCGCCTTCCAAAGCGGGCTGTGAGCCCAAACGCCTTGTGCGCGAGCTGCGGGGCGAGGTGGACGGCTACGAGATCGGACAGGAGCTGACCGTCGGCGTCTTCGACGAGGTCAAGGCAGTGGACGTGACCGGCACGAGCAAGGGTCGCGGCACGGCGGGCGTGATGAAGCGGCACAATTTCCGCGGCCAGCGGGCATCGCACGGCGTGAAAAAGTGCCACCGGCATTTGGGTGGTATCGGCTGTGCTGCCGACCCGGCCCGCGTGTTCAAGGGCACCCGGATGGCCGGCCGTTACGGCAATCAGCGCTGCACCATGCGGAACCTGAAGGTGGTGCGCGTCGATGCCGACAACCACCTTCTCCTCGTTCGCGGCGCCATTCCGGGCCCGAACGGCGGGTTCCTGATGATCCAACAGACAAACAAGGTCCGGTAGCGGGGCGCTGCGAAACGCCCTCCCCGGTCGTGTGCGGGGAGGCGGGATGCGAGCGAGAAACCAACAAAACGAGTGACAAACAGTCCCTGACGAACAGTTCCTGACAAACTTCGGTATGCGGTCCTGATGCCCTTCAGAAACCGCTCGGTTATGCCGGCCGACGTCCGGGGAATGAAGCACAGTACAGAATAGCGAAACGAGACAAGAGCCATGGTCAGTTTGCCGGTCTATGATCGAACGGGTGCCGAGGTTGGGCAGGTCGAGATCGATCCCGCCCAAATCGCCCCGCGCATCAACAAGCAACTGTTGCACGACGT
>SKZG01000132.1 GCA_007127495.1 Planctomycetales bacterium | reverse complement strand
GGCCAGCGGGTCGGTCGGCTTCGTCTCCTGTTCCTTCTCCCAGTGCAACTCCTTCAGTTCTTCGAGGACGTCGGCGTCGGTGTCGGCGCTTGCGGCGCGGTGCAGATCGTCAATGCCGAACGGCCGCGATCTCGGGGCCGGGGCATCGCTGCTCCCGCGTGTGCCTTCCGGGCTTCGCCCGGCCGGTGCGAGGTCGATATGCCCGCGCCTCGCGGCCCAGTTGATCATCACGGTTCCGGTCACGATGCCCGCAACCAGGCCGATGGTTGCCAATCCCAGAGCCAAGTCGGCCCCTTCTTCGAAGCCGAGTCGTTGGAAGGTGTCGGCCATGCCGGAGGCCGTCCCATGCCCCCCTTCAAAGCTGATTTCGATCAGGGCTCCGGCCAGCGGGCTGATCCCAAACACCGGGGTAAGCACGAGCATGCACAACGAGATGCCCACCACGTACTGCCCCCATGCCAGGGTCTGGCCGAAGGCCACCTGGGGCCCGGCGCACAGCCATATTTCGCGAATGCCCGGAATGGGCTTGCCGAGGAATAACGCAGCGAACACCACGTTGATCAGCAGCCCGGGCAGGCCCTCCCATACCTGAACGACGGATGCGGGAAACAGGCCGTCCGCGAGGCGGTGGTCGGCATTCCAGAGCTGCACGAGCCGCCCCAGGCCCTGAAAGCCGAGCAGCAGCATCAGAAAGCCCCCGATGATGGAACTCGGAAGGAACAGCGACTTCAGTAGCGAGACCTGGCTTCTGAGCAGTTTGCCGGTGAGCAGGGCCAGGCCGATCAGGACAAAAGCCCAGAAGGCGTCAACATGCGACATCGCGGTCTCCAGGCGGTGGCTGTTCCGTTTCCAGGTGCAGGCAGCCTTTGTTTCAGGGACGGCACACGGCGTGTGCCTACTACAACGGAGAGGCCTGCACCTAGGAGCGGAAGAGCCCAGGCGGTAAAGGCCCTAAGGCTCCCAACGGACGGGTTCCCATGATGGGCAATGCCAGACCGGTTGACAAGGGGCGGGCGCGAGGCCAGAATCGAAGGTGGCACCCGGTGGTCGTCGCGTGCCATTTCGGGGCAAGGGTTGCCCGCCCGCTCCATTCCTGACGGATGCGGGGGGAACCAGCCCGTGCCACGGCGGAAGGCGCCGCCGGACCGTTTCCCCGTCAATCGTTACGGACATTTCCATCCAGGGCACGTCCTCGGGAACCTCAGGCATGGCTTGGCCGCTGGCCTCACATTTCAGCGTGATGCTCCAAAATCCCCGGCTCGCCTTCCGCGACCCGGTGCTGCAACAGTGCGTGGTGCAGAAGACCGCGCAGGGGCAGCCCCGGCCGTGGGCAGGCGCATTCGCCGTGGTGTATAAAGCGACCGACCTCCACGGCCGGAACCCCTTTGCCGTACGCGTGTTCACGACCGAGTCGCCGGAACGCCGCGAACGGTACGACCATATTTCAGCCTACCTGAAGGCCCGCCGCCTCAGTTGCATGTGTGAGTTCGAGTATCGCGACGCCGCCATCCGGTCAGCGAGTGACGGAAAGTGGTACCCCCTCATTCTCATGGAATGGGTCCAAGGCGACACGCTTTTGCATTGGGTGCGGGCGCGATGCCTCGAAGGAAACTCCGCCGCCTTGGCCCAGGCCGCCGAAAAGTGGCTTGCCCTGGCCAAAGAACTGAGCGACGCCTCGGTGGCGCACGGCGACTTACAGCACGCCAACGTCATGGTCGATGAGCAGGGACATTTGAAACTGGTCGATTACGACTGCCTTTGCGTACCGGCCCTGGTGGGCCGGCGGAATCTGGAGGTGGGCGTCGAACCGTACCAACACCCGGCACGGAATGAAAATACCCTGCTGTCGCTCGATCTCGATCACTTCTCGGAATTGGTCATTTACACGGCCCTGCGGGCGCTTGCGGCGGCCCCGGGACTTTGGCGCCAACACGTCGAGGCTTCCGGATACGACAAGCTGTTATTCCGCTCCGACGACATATCCAGCCCGGCCTCCTCGGCACTGTACGCCGATTTGCAGAACCTGCCCGACAAAGAAGTACGGCAATTGGTCGATCGCATGTGCGATTTGGCACGTAAGCCTCTCGATCAGATTCCTCCGCTGAACCACCTGGCCGGATCCTACGCCAAGGTGGAGCAGCTTCTGAAGCAGGGCTATTGGGACGCAGCCGTCGAACTGCTGAACCGTCGCGGCCATTTCCGCGACGCCCCGGAGAACCTCAAACCGCTCATCCATCGGGCATACGAGCACGTGTGCCGGCAGAAGGCCTGGAAGGCATTCCAGCGCATCCCGGCCGAAACCAGCGAGCGGGCGGACCGCGAGGTCGTCGACGCCTGGAACGAGCAGCTCTTTGCAGGCCTCCACGCGGCGGAGCAGGAGCGCGTCCGTGTGGCCGAGGCCCGGCGGCGCGTGACGGCCGTCGACCGCATCTGCCACCTGGCACAGCAGTTGGGCGAGCGAGCCAGCCTGGCGGGCGAGCAGGCGCTGGTCGAGGCCGCGTCGCGCCTTCCACAAGGATACCGGTACAGTCTCGGGCCGCGGGTGGAACTGGCGCGCCGCCGGTCCCATGCGATGCAACGGCTCGAGCAGGCCATTGCCCAACCCCGCTCGGAAGCGGCCATTGTCGCCGCGGGCCGCTCCATGGCGGAATTGGACGGCAAGTCGCTCCTGTCAGCCGAACAGCGGCAGCGCGTTTCGCTGGCCGAGAGGCGCGCCCCGCGGCTGCGCGAACTTGGCCAACTGCCGGACGATATGCCGCTGGACCAGCGCGACGCACGCCTGTTGGAGCTGTGGCATCAGGGGGCGTTGGAGAATTGCCCCGAGGCCGAATCCCTTCAGCCGCAGGTTCAAGCCGCCCGCCGACGCGAGGAGCTGCTGCGACACATCGCAAACGCGGCCGAACAAGGCGACGCCGAGGCGGTGCGAACGGCCGCGTCGGACGCCGTGTTTGCCGAGGCCCAGCTCCCCAAAGCCTGGCGAGAACGACTCGACGCCGCAAAACGCCGTATCGACCGACTGGGAAGCCTGGAGGCGGCGCTGCGCGACGAGCAGCCGCAGGCGTTCTTCGAGCACTTCGATGCGCCTTTGATCCGCCGGTTACCCGAACGCTTCGGCCCGTACAAAGAGCGCATTCGCCAGTGGACCATCCAGGAGGTGCTGCCGCCGAAGCGGATGAAGCTTCGCCGCGTGGCCGGCTGGAGCGGCGCCGCCGCGGAAAACGAATCGGCCGACGTCTTTCTCCTCCGATGGCACTGGCCCGACGAACGATTCATCGAACGTTGCCTCGTGACACTCAGCCCCGAGGAACCCGGCGCAGACGACGACCCGGACACCATGGCAACCTATCAAACGGAAATTGTCGACCGATCGCAGTATGCGGCGGAAGGCGACCGGCTGCGCCTGGCGGTCGAGCCCGATTGGATCGGCGCGCACGCGGCCGTGTGGGCGCTGGTGGATCTGGGGTTCGAGGTGCTCCAGGGGCCGCCCGTTGTCATCGGACGGCTCAAGGCCCCGTCGAAATGGAACCTGTCAAGCTGGTCGATTTTTGCGGGGCGCGAGGCGGAGTCGGTCGATAAACAGGGAGAAGCGAAGGACACGGCACTGTAGCATGGCCCTCCAGCACGAAAACACCATCGCGCGGGGGGCATGCCGCATTGTCGGCAACTTAGGCGAGCGGCAATACCGAATTTCCCGTAGCGGCCTCTCTCCGAGACGCCGTATTCCGAGTCTCGGAGAGACTCGGCCACAAGGTGGTCGGTAAGATTGTTGCTGCCGCTCGCCTTGCAAAGTCGTGCCACTTAACCAATGTCGTGCCACTTAACCAATGTCGTGCCACTTAACCAATAGGGAGCAGGAAATGACGCGGGCGCCATACACGCAAGAGATCAGCCGCCAGAACAAGGCGTGCTTCTTGTTCCTCTTGGATCAGTCGTATTCCATGGAAGAGCCGCTGGGCAACTCGCAACGCCGCAAGTGCGACGAGCTGGCCACGGCCATCAACGGCTGGCTGGAAAACATGGCCATTCGCGCCAGCGGCGACGAAGGCATCAAAGACTGGATGGACGTGGGCGTGTTCGGCTACCGGACCGATCAACATGCCAATCCGATCATCCAGTCGGCCTTTGTCGGGGCACTGGGCGGCCGCCCCATCGTTTCGGTCCCTGAAATCGGCGCCCAGCCGGCGCGAATCGACACCCAGCCCCGGTACATCCCCGACGACCAGACGGGCCAAATGATCGAAATCCCTTGCGAGGTGCCGGTTTGGGTCGACCCGATCGCCGAGGGCGGAACGCCGATGTGCCACATGCTCTATTATGCGCACCAGTTGCTCACCGACTGGATTCGCGAGCACCCGCGCAGTTTCCCGCCCATCGTCATCCACATTTCCGACGGCGAATCGCAGGACGGCGATCCGATCCCGTATGCCGAGGCCGTTCGAAACCTGGCCACGGAGGACGGAAACGTGCTGCTGTTGAACTGCCACCTGTCGGTGACCGCAGCCGAGCCGTTCATGTTCCCCGCCAACGACGACTACCTGCCCGACGAACTCGCCCGCGTGCTGTTCCACATGTCGAGCGTGTTGCCCGACCCCTTTGTGCGGCAGGGGCGGGCTGAAGGTTTCGACCTTCAACCCGGCGCCCGGGGCATGGCCTTCAATGCCGACATGGTGTGTCTCATTCAATTCCTGAACATGGGCACGCAGGCGGCCCCGGGACTGCGATAGCTTTTGCGAGGCCGATATGCCGGTGAAAATCCGTACAACCCGAACACGATCGCCCGATCCGGGCAGGAGGTAACCAGCCGTGTCGCGCGTCTGCCGTAGTTCCCGCTCGAAGGGTCGCTCGCCCCGGAAGGACGCCGGCAATCCGTTCTTCTGGGCCGAGTACAGCGATGCCGATTTGCTTCAGTTGCGACTATGCGACTTGGGCCTGAACGCCTTGGGGCCCGTGCTCCAGCGCCGCATCGAGCGGCTGCATGAGGAGCTGGAAGCCCGCGAACTCATGTTCCGGCCGCACTGCTGGCTTTCCGACGAGTGGTTCTCACAGGACGGGATTCCGGGGATTGCAGTCCCCTTCTACCTGGCCCATCCCCGCCTGGAGCGTTTGGAGCGCAAGCAGATGCTGGAGGTGGAGGGCGGCACGCAGCAGTGGTGCATGCGCATCCTTCGGCATGAGGCCGGCCACGCCTTGGATACCGCCTTTCGGCTGCACTTCCGGCGGCGCTGGCGCGAAGTGTTCGGCCCGTACTCGCAGCCGTACCCCGACTACTACCAGCCAAAGCCGTATAGCAAGAGCTACGTCCTTCACCTGGACTCCTGGTACGCCCAGAGCCATCCTGCGGAAGACTTTGCCGAGACGTTCGCGGTGTGGCTCCGCCCCCGCTCCCGGTGGCGAAGCCAGTACCGCGATTGGCCCGCCATGAAGAAGCTCCGCTATGTCGACGAGCTGATGGAAGAAATCAAGAACGTGCGCCCGGCCGTCCGCTCGCGGCGCCGGGTGGCCCCGCTCCGCGAAATCCGCCGGACCCTGGCGGAACACTACGCGGAAAAGCGGGCACGCTACGGCATCGACTACCCGGACTTCTACGACCGCGACCTCCGCAAACTCTTCTCCGATCCGCGACACAGCACCGGCAACGGACGGTGCGCCGCGGCCGGCTTCCTCCGGCGCATACGCCCGGAACTGCGGCGGGTGGTCTCGCATTGGACGGGCGAGTATCAGTATACCATC
>SKZG01000437.1 GCA_007127495.1 Planctomycetales bacterium | reverse complement strand
GTCCCCTATTGTAGCAGGCACACGCCGTGTGCCGTCCCTTATTGTAGCAGGCACACGCCGTGTGCCGTCCCTTTACCAAAAAGCGAAGGGCCCTCAGTATTATTGTCGGATGTTGCTGGACCCGTGCTACGATGATCTTCCAGGCATCCCCCATAAAGCGGGGATCGTGCAAGGGGCACACTGAATGGTTACTGAATATCCCCCCCCCCGACACTTTGTCTCGGCAGGTGCGACACTTTAGGTCCCTACCGTCCCTGCGCGCAGTCAACCCTCCAGCAGTGTCCCGTGAATGGTAGCCCGTGTTGGTAATGCGCACCCTGCGGCATAGGAATTGCTGCTCGAATTGTGGCGGCGAGCGGTTTCTTGGCACCGGAGCGCCTATGCCTGACGGTTTGCGCGACTCAAACGACCGTGATGCTTTTATGGCCGGACCGTGACCGAGGGCTCCGGTTACGGGCCACTTATGGAGGAAGAAACCCTTTACATCGTAAGGGTATTGGTTCAAAATAGAGAAATCCTGCAATTTGGCCAGACTGCTTTTGGAGCGTTCAACGAAGTCTTACCTGAATAACTTGCTTCGGAGCATTACGTATGAAGTTCGCATTCCTCGTTCATCCGCTCAACGATGAGAGCAAGAGGCTCCTGGACTTCGACTCCGGCGGAGATATCCGTCAAGTGTGGGGCAAAGACCTCATGGCATTCTGTGCCCACTTGCATGGGGCCGTCGCCCATGCCCAGCATCCGCCCGAAGCCGCCGAGGCTCCCCGGGTTCGCGTGATGGATGAACTCGCGGGACTGGTCTCGGCCCAGGGAACTTGCGTCGATGGCCGCCTTTATGAAATCCCGATGGACGCGGCGGCCATCCTCGACGCTCCAGGACGCACGCTCGAGTTCGCTCGCGACGCCATCGAGCAGGCCGCCGATTGGGGCGCCCGCATTGTCGGGCTCGGCTCCATGACCGGCATCATCGGCGGACAGGGCGCCTTCCTCGCCGAAACATCGACCGTTCCCGTGACCACCGGCAACAGCCTCACAGTCTTTGCCGCCCTGGAAAACCTGACGCAAACCTGCGGCGAGTTGGGGATCGACTTGTCGGCAGAGCGGGTTGTCGTGGTGGGGATTCCCGGCAGCATCGCCACGGCGGTGGCTCGCCTGTTGCAGCCTCGTTGCCGGTCGTTGTGCCTCGTGGCGCGTCGTCCTTCCACGCGGGCCACGCGGCTTGCGCAGCAGTTGGAAGCAGAACTACTCACCGACATTCCCGCCGCTTTGGCCGGCGCGCGGATTGTGCTCAGCGCCACCTCGTCGGGAGCGTGCATCGAGCAGGCCTGGCTGCAGCCCGGCAGCATTGTGGTCGATGTGGCCGTACCGACCGATGTGTGTGGCAGCCGTACCCAGCGCGACGACGTGCTGATCCTGTCCGGAGGATTGGCCCGCGCACCGAAAACCATGCCGCTCAATTCGGCCTATTTATGGTTCCATCATGGAATGATTCCGAGTTGTCTGGCCGAAACCATGGTGCTGGCCCTGGAGGACCGAATGGAATGCTACTCGCTCGGGCGGGATTTGAAATGCGACGCCATCGAGGCGATCGGAGGGCTGGCCAAGTCGCACGGCTTCGATTTTTCGCGGCCTTTCTCATTTGGCCTGCCGCTGGCCGAGTCGAGCCTGGTCGAGTTTCAAAAGGCGTCCCGTCGCCGCAGCGCGTCGATGGCAAATGGCCGCAGGCACAAGGCCGTGCCGCCGCCAACGGCCGGAGCCTTGGCCGCGCAGGCGCGGCGGCTGTTTACCCGCCATATCAACCCCGTCCTGGCCGCCATCACCGGCGACGGCGGTTTTTTGAAAACGTTCGTGCGCGGCGAGGGCGCCTATCTGTGGGATGCCGAAGGAAAGCAATACCTCGATTTTGTCGGGGGATTCGGTTCATTGAACCTTGGGCACAACCACCCGGCGGTGGTCGAGGCGGTTACCCATGCCATGCAAGAGGGCGCGCCGGGGTTCGTGCAAGCCGCCGTCAATCCATTCGCCGCCGCCTTGGCCGAGGAGCTGACGACCGTCGCCCCCCCAGGGCTGGAGATGGTCTTCTTCGCCAATAGCGGCGCGGAAGCCGTCGAGGCAGCCCTCAAGCTCGCCCGTTGCGCCACCGGCCGATCCGGCTTTCTGCATTGCGAGCGGTCGTATCATGGGAAGACCTTTGGGGCCTTGTCCGTTACGGGAAATCCCATGTATCAGAGGCCTTTCGCGCCGCTGCTGGGCGAGTGCGAGGCGATACCATTCGGCGAATTGGAACCCCTCGAACGCGCCCTTCGCCAGCGGCGCCATGCGGCGTTTGTCGTCGAGCCCATCCAGGCCGAGGGCGGCATGGTGGTGCCGGCGCCCGGCTATTTATCGGAAGTTCACCGGGTGTGCCGGCGCTATGGAACCTTACTAATCGCCGACGAAGTGCAAACCGGCCTGGGACGCACCGGAACCATGTTCGCCGTCGACGCGGACTCCGTCCAGCCCGATATCATCGCCTTGGCCAAATCGCTCAGCGGCGGCCTGATTCCCATCGGCGCCATGCTGGCCCGGCGCGACGTGTGGCTGCAGGCCTACGGCCATATCGATACGTTCGCCCTGCACACCAGCACCTTCGGCGGCGGCAGCCTGGCATGCGCCGCCGGCCTGGCGGCGCTCCGGGTCCTCCGCGACGAGTCCCTGCCGGACCGCGCCGCCCGGCGGGGGAGACAATTGATCGCCGGCTTGGAACGCATCGCCGCGAAATACCAGGTAGTGCGCGCCGTCCGGGGGCGAGGGCTGCTCGTCGGCCTCGAGTTCAATCCCATGCCCCCGAACATCGTCGAACACTGGAAACAAATCGACAGCGGCGGCCAGAGCGGTTTTCTGGTGCCCGGGCTGGACGCCAAACTGAGCAACACCCCCGCGCTCTATGCCATGCATACTTTGCTTCAACAGCACGGCATCTACACGCAAACCACCCGGTCCAATCCGCGCGTGTTGCGCGTCCAGCCGCCGCTTACCATCACCCACGAGCAAATCGAACGGTTTCTCGCCGCCTGCGACGAAACGTGCGGCGAGATCGAATTCGCTACGAAAACCATCGAAGGCGTCATCGCCAAGTCGGGGCTCGGACAACATCAGGGAAACCAGCGTCCGAACGGCGTCCCGCTCAACGCCCAACCAATTCACTAGCACCTCGGAGCCGCCCCGATGGACGATCTACGCAAACAGTGGCGCGACCTGGTGACCCGGTACTGCATCCGGTATGACGCGCCGGCCGGCGACCACTGCTGGACACCCGAACTGGAAATGGCCTCGCGGGGCGAATTGCAGGCCATTCAATCGGAAAAACTCGCGCTGGCGTACCGTTACCTCTGGCAATGTAGTCCGTTCTATCGCCGGAAGTTTGAAGGCGCGGGGCTCCGACACGACTCGGTCCGGCAAGTCGCCGATCTGACCAAGATACCGCTTACCCATCGCGAGGAGTGGTTGGACGACCAGCGCGAGCATCCGCCGTGGGGGACCTTTTCGCCCCTGCGCCAGCAAGACTGGCTCGAACGCGGCTGGATGCTCTTTTCGACCTCGGGCACCACGGCCGCATTCCCGCGGGTGTTTCGCCACACCACCTTCGATCGCGACGTCTGGACGTATTTCGGCGCGCGCGGCTTGCACGCCATGGGAGTGCGCCCCGGCGATATTTCCATCAACTGCTTCAGCTACGGAACGTCGGTGGCGTTTTGGGGAATGCACTATTCTCTGAACCACATGGGCGTTCCCGTCATTTCCGGCGGAGGCGCGAACACCGAGCGGCGAATCCTGTTCATCCGCAACTACCAGCCCACCGTCCTGATGTGTACGCCCTCGTATTGCCTGTATCTGGGGCGCGCCATGGAGGCGGCCGGCGCCGCGCCCGCTGAAAGCTCCATCCGACTGGTCATCGCGTCCGGCGAACCGGGCGCCTGCGTCCCAGCGACGAAACGGCGCGTCGAGCAGTTGTGGGGGGCGGAAATGCACGACCACTTCGGATGCACCGAGGTGGCCATGCCCCCGCTGGGCTACTCCTGCACGCACCAGGTCGCCCGGCGGGACGGACCGGTGGAAACCCATATCATGGAAGACGCCTACATTGCCGAGGCCCTCGACCCCGAAACCTTCGAACCCGTGCCCGACGGCCGGCCCGGAATCCTGGCCGTCAGCAACCTCTACAGCGAAGCCCAACCTATCCTCCGATACGTCATGGGCGACTGGATCACCATCACCACAACCCCGTGCGGATGCGGCCGCACGCACAAGCGGGCGGTCGGCGGCCTGCGAGGCCGCAACGATAAACTCATCAAGATTCGCGGGCTCATGTTCTTTCCGGCAACCATCGAAGATGCCATCCGTTCCATTCCCGAGGTGGGTGACGAGTTCCGCGTCGTCATCGACCATACCCACGACATGGATCAGGTGTACGCCACGATCGAGCCGGCGGACCCAGCCTGCCAAGACGGCCTGCCGAACCTGGAACGCCACGTGGCGCGGGCCCTGAAGGGCAGTTTGGGCATTCGGGTGGACGTGGCCGTCGTGCCGCCGGGCAGCTTGCCGCGCGCCGAATTCAAGGCCGACCGCCTGACCGATCGGCGGGCGAAACTTTCCGCGCATCCCAACCGGTCGGCGCCATGATCGAAATTCGCACGTTTGAAGGAAGTGCCGAGGAGTTGGTGTCGTTCACCAACCGGATGTGGCGCCGTTCGTACGAAGGGAAAATGCTCTGCCCCCAATGGAGTGAAAAACTCTTCCAGCGAGAATTGTTCTCGCCCGATGCCGCCGATCGACCCTACTTGGTCGCCGCCTACGACGGCGCAAAGCTGGTGGGCTCCCACCCCGCAAGGCCGATCCGCATCCAATTGCACGGCCGCGAAATGGCGGCCACGTGGGGCTCGTTCCTGACCGTCGATCCCGACTACCGCGGACAACGAATCGCCCAGCGCATGCAGGAGGAGTTCGTCCGGCGCCATCGGGAACGCCAGGCCGCCGTCGACTTCGGCTACCTCTATTTGCGGTCGGTCCGGTCCATGGGCCCGAAGTTCTGGTTGAAGCAGGAGAACCTGGCGATCGTCAAAAAGACCGGCATGTGGCTGAGGGCCTTGGATCACGGCGCGGTGGCCCGGTTCGAACTGAACCGATTCGAGACCTGGGGAACGCGCTTCCTCTCACTCTTCCAGCCTCGCCCGAAACCGCCCCGCAGCCGGCATGGCGTCCGGCCGTATGAACCGACCGACCTGCCCCAATGCCTGCAACTGGTTCACGAGGCCGGATCGAAGGCCGACTTGGCCTACCTTTGGAACTCCGAAACCTTCCCGAACCAACTGGACCATCCCGGCTTGTCGAGCACGGTGGTCGGGGAGGAAGGCGGGCAGCTCGTCGGCATGGTGAACTACACGCTCTTGCCGGTCCTGGGCAGAACGCTGCTGACCACGGGCTTGATCGATCTGGCCGCCTTCGCGCCCGGCTGCTCGCGCAGGCTCCGCCGGCGCCTCCTGCAAGCCGCCCTGCACCGAATGATCCTGGACGGCGCTCAGGCGGCCGCCATGCTGCGCGACGGGCAGGTCGGTTGGGCCGACATGTTCCGCGCAGGGTTCTTTCCCATGGTGCCGGAATACTACTACTGCGGCACGCGCATGCAAGAAGACATTGCGCTGGACGGCATCCGGCGCATGCAGGTGCTTTGGCGATGATGTGAACCACAATAATTCCCACTGGTTTCCTTTG
>SKZG01000560.1 GCA_007127495.1 Planctomycetales bacterium | reverse complement strand
GGTGTCCTATGAGGATCTGTTGGACGTGTTCTGGAGCTGCCACGATCCGACCCAGCTTAATCGGCAAGGGCCCGATGTCGGAACCCAGTACCGGTCCGCCATCTTCTACCTGAGCGATCAACAGCGACTGGCTGCCGAAGCGTCGAAGCGGGCGCTTGCGCAGTCGGGCCGGCATACGCGGCCCATCGTCACGCAAATCGCGCCCGCCGGACCCTTCTATCGCGCTGAAGAGTATCACCAGCAATATCTTCAGAAGCGAGGTCGGGCCAGTTGCCGGCTTCCTTGAACAGCCCTCGCGCCTCACACCCTTATGACGCTTTTCCGTCGCAACGACGGGCGACCGCCGTGCGCGCACGCTGGAAGCTGCCTGTTGGGCTGCGGGCGCAGGCCGCGCCGGTGCCTCGTCACCGGTTGGGTCGACGTTGCGTGCCTAATCGCGGAGCGACTCGGGCAGCTTGATCACGGAAATCGTATGCGGCGGGCCGAACTCCTGGTTCACACCGCCGGGGATGACCATGTCGAAGTTGCACACGATCAATTCGTCGCCTCGCACCAGTGCCTCGCTCGGGGCGCTCAACCGCCCTCCGGAGCCGTCGCCGGCGGGATCCTGAGCCAGGGTGCGCACCGTGCCGTCGAGGAACACCATCTGGATGGCGTTGGCCATCATGTCGGCCACAAAGATCACTTCGCGCTGGGAATCGTAAAACAGCCCGTCCGCGCTCTTCATGAACGGTGCCTGCGCGAAGATGGTTGGCGGTTTCGGAGTACCGTCCTCTTCGAACTCGATCTTGTGTACCGTACCGTCGGCATAGTTGCCCAGGTAGAGGTTGCCGTCGTCGTCGAACGTAATGCCATCGGCACCGAAGCCGATCTCCACACTGTGAGTTTCGATCGTTCCGATGCAGTGCGGGTCATCTTCCAGGGGCTGGGTGACTCGGATCGTTTCGTTTTTCGCCTCTTCCAGCGGGAAGCGGAACACGCCGCTTATCAGCGGATCCGTGCCCGGCTTCATGATCGTGTCGCTCAGGTAGAGGTAGCCGTCGCGCACCTGCACGGCATTGACCGTGACGAGGCCCTCGATAATCGACTTCGCTTCGCCCGGCTTGCCGTCTTCCATGGGAATCCACAGGACGCGCGCGTTATGGCCGGGGTCTTCCGGATTGGCGAACCATTGCAGGTCGGCCACGAACAGGTCCTGGCCATCGGTGGCAACACCGAAGGGATACGCCTTCTCGCCCGTCACCGGATGCTCCGGAAACTGAAAGAACTCCTCGTACGTATTGTCCGGCTTGATGCGCAGCAACGCCGGAGGCGATGAACGGTCATTGACGTTCGGAACCGTCACGATCACGTCGCCATTGGGCATCAGGCACAGGGCGTCGGGCGTGTTGTACTGCTCGTCCAGTTCAATGAGTAGTTCCGCCTGGGCAATCGGCCCCGCCGGATCCGTCGCCATGCCAAGCTCTTCGGGGGTCGGCTCTTCCGCAGGTTCTTCGGGCTCCGCGGGTTCGAGCGGCGGCGCCGGCTCAAGGGGATCGGCGAGAGGCTCAACGGGCGGCGACTCATGAGGGGGCACTTCCGCGGGCGGGCAACCCACCAGCGCGGCGGTCAGCAGGCACACGACCGGAATCGCGAGCCACCGGACTCGATACAGTTCGCTCAACATTGCAGTTCTCCTTACTCGTGGAAAGGGATGGTTTTACACGCCACGGCCGGACGTGCCGCCAAGGCAAACGCCCAACCGTGCCGCTCACAGCCTACGTTATAACGCCTGCATCTCGTTCTGTAAATAACCGGCGATAACCGTTCGCTGGGAACGGATACCCGGCGAGGTCAGGGTGCCGGTGCAGCGGGATCGCGCACGTCGTAGCAGTAAAGGTAGTCGCCGTGCCTTATGTAGAGCCGGCCGCCGACGACCACCGGATACGCCCAACTCATGCCCTTGCCTTGCGGCGGCAATTGGAACCGGCTGACGACCTCGTGCCCATCGGGAGTGGGCGGAACGAGCCCCATTTCGCCGCGCTCGCTGAGGGTATACAGCATGCCGTCGGCATAGGTAAGCGATCCCTTGCCCACGCCCGGCTCCATATAGACGGTCCGGCCGGTTTCCCACTCCAGGCAAGCCCAGTCGCGCCGGTGCCTGGAACCGTACAGGTAGCCGTCGATCAATACCACGCCACCGTGATGGTTGTCCAAATCGCTATTGAACCAAACTTCCTCCACGCCCACTTGGTCGCCGTCGACCAAGACGCGCAGCATGCGCGAACCGGAACCGTAACCCGTGCTGACGAACACATGCCCTTCGTGAAAGATTGGCTTGAGCACGTTCACGTCATGGCTTGTCTCGTGAGGGAACCGCCAGTAGAGTTGGCCCGTATCGGCGTCGACGCAGATAACCGCCTTGGCCGTCATGGTGAAGAGGAGACGTTTCCCCCGATACTCGGCCACGGTCGGCGTGGCATAACCGGCTGCGTCGCCTTCGGCGCTCTCCGATTGCCAGACGATATCGCCGGTCATCTTGTCCAGCGCCACGACGGCCGTCTGGCGGCCGCCCGGCGTGCTGATGACGCGGTTGCCGTCGATCAAACTCGACTCGGCCAGCGCCCACGTGATGATCGGTGCGTCGAAGCGTTCCAGCACGGGAACGTTCCATATCCGCTCGCCGGTTGCGGCGCGCAGGCAGTAAACTTCACCCAGCGGATTCTGGTAGTACAACCGATCGCCGTCAATCGTGGGCGTACTGCGCGTGCCGGGATATCCTCGGGTCCACGCATCGCCGGCGGGCACCTGCCAGCGCACTTGTCCGTCGAGGTCGAAGGCCGTCACCACGGTGTTGCCGTCGAGATTGCCGGCCGTGTAGATCAACCCGTGCGCAAGGCTCACCGAGGAATACCCTTCGCCAATCCCCTGCGCGGTCCACAGCAAGGGCGGACCGCCGTCGGGCCACTGCTTCAGCAAGCCGGTTTCGCTCGACTTGTTATCGCCGCGCGGCCCCTGGAACGCCGGCCAGTATGGTGCGGTCGGGTCGGGAACTGCGTTGTCGGCCGGCGAGTCGGCCGGTAGGGCATCCGACTCGGCGGCCGATTCGGCTTCCTCGACGGGCGCAGGGACATCGAGCGAGGCCACTTCATCAGGAGGTGCGGCCACTTCATCAGGAGGTGCGGCCACCTGCCGGTCGCCCGGCTTAGCTGCATCCGCCTCAGCTCGCGGTATCGTCTCATGCGGACGCCCCGCCGGCTCATAGTTCTCGGCGCGGGAACATCCCGACAGCATCAACACGACGATTGCGAACGCTAACGTTGGTTTATCCATGGATTACCTCGTGAAACGCGGGGCCTCCCCTACAGGAGAGCAGTCTGCACGGTTTTCTGTCAACAAGTACCATTTTCCACGATTTTGATTTCCTGGGCAACCCCCCCCTCACAAGCGGCACCAGGAGGTACCGCCTTCCAATCGCTTCATGAACCGGAGCCGGATCAGGCCGTTGTTGACCAAACCGGCAATCCGTGTTATAGACGCATACATGACTCGGCTTGCATACTTCGATTGTGCCAGCGGTATCAGCGGCGACATGACCCTGGGCGCCCTGGTCGACGCCGGCGCCGACCTGACCGCCATGAATCGGGCCATCGGCTCGCTGGGACTGCCCGGCTGCCGGCTGGTTGCCCGCGAGGTGAAGAAACACGCCCTGCGCGCCACCCAGGTGACCGTGCAATACGAGCAGGAACACCAGCATCGGCACCTGGGCGACATCTTGGCATTGCTCGACGGCGCCGATTTGAGCGGGCGGCAACGGCAAACCGCCCGCCGAATCTTCACCAGGCTGGCGGAAGCCGAGGCGAAGGTCCACGGAGTTGCGGTCGAGAAGGTCCATTTTCACGAAGTGGGCGCGGCCGATTCCATCGCCGACGTGGTCGGTACGGCCGTGGGGCTCGATCTGTTGGACGTCGAGCGGGTCGCGGCGTCAGCGGTTCCCACCGGGTGCGGCCGGGTGCGCATCGCCCACGGCGAAGTCAGTATTCCCGCCCCGGCCACCGCCGAATTGCTTTGCGGCGTGCCGGTGGTCGAGTCGCACGTCGGGGCGGAGCTGACCACGCCCACCGGCGCCGCCATCCTGGCCGTACTCGCCGAGCGGTTCGGCCCCATGCCGTCGATGACCCTGCGCCGCGTCGGCTACGGAGCCGGGCAAGCCGACTTGCCGGAGCAGGCCAACGTGCTGCGGCTGATCCTTGGCGAAGTGGCCCACGGCGACGCGGAAGACGTGTGCCTTGTGGAAACCAACCTCGACGACACGACCGGCGAGATGATCGGATACGCCGTATCGCGGCTGTGGCAGGCCGGGGCACTCGACGTGTTCACCACGGCGATTCAGATGAAGAAGAACCGGCCGGGCGTCACACTGAGCGCGCTGTGCCGCGCGGCCGACGTTCCGGCCGTCGAGGCCGTCCTGTTCCGCGAGACGAGCACCATGGGCGTGCGCCGCTGGCCGGTGGTCCGGCAGGTGCTCGCCAGGAAGCCGCATCGGGTGGCGACCCGTTGGGGCGAGGTCGAGGGCAAGGTGGGCTTCCCACCGGACGGCCCGCCCCGATTCTCACCCGAGTTCGAATCGTGCCGGCGCATTGCCGCCGAGTTGGACTTGCCGCTGCGCGAAGTGTACGACGCCGCCCACGAAGCATTCGATCCGAGAAGCGTATGATCCTGCTTGCCCAGTCCGACCATCTCATGCTGTTCGTCCTGGTGGCCCTCGGACTGATCATTGCCATTCTGCTGATGCGAGCGCACCGCCGGCTGGCGCGTGGGCGGGACGACGACCGCGCCCTGGTCGTACCGCGCCGCCCGAAGCCCGAGCCCGCCACCCGGCTCATGGACGGTCCGCCCGAATTGGCCCGGTGGGAAGTCGAGATGCACCAGACGGCTCGCGATCTTTCTGCCGAGCTGAACAGCCGGGCTTCCGTCTTGCGCGCGATGGTTGCCGAGGCCGATCGTGCCGCCGAACGGCTGGAAGCGGCGCTGCGCAAGGCGGGGGCGGCCGGCGCGCCGAGTTCCAGGCCCGGCGCCTCGGCGAGTGCGCGACCGCAAGCGGGCGTCGCCCCCGCGCCGGAGACCGTGTATCTACTGGCCGACTACGGCTTCCCCAGCGGCGACATCGCTTCCCGATTAGGGCGCCCGCTGGACGAAATCGAACGCATCCTGAGGGCACGCGATATCGACTAGGTTTCCGGGGACTCGGAGGGGGGGCTCGTCTTCTGCTCCGCCTGCCGGATCGCGTCGTACACTTCACGCCGATGGACTTTGACCTCCTTCGGAGCCTCGATGCCAAGCCGCACCTTGTCGCCGCGCACCTCGACCACCGTCACCACCACGTCCTCGCGGATGACGATGCTCTCGTTCTTCTTACGCGCTAATACAAGCATGATGACTTCACCAAGGCACAGCGTGACACAGCATAGGCCCTATGTAACCTATCCCCGATGATACCATAGGTGGGAGCGAAATTCTTGCACCGCGGCCAGGTTTTAAGAAAAAAGCACGAATCGCGGTCCGGTTATGCCGTCCGGGGAAACTTTCGGGGTCGAAAGCCAACCCCTTTCAGGGGGAAAGTTGGCCAAGTCTTGGTGTGCAGCCCCTTGGACCGCGTGCGAATCCAACTATAATCGCCGAAAGCCAATGGCTCATATCCCGGAGGTTATCGACTTATGGTGCATCAGGAGCAGATTACATTCGAAACCACCGGCCACGGCCAAATGACCGATCTGACGTCGCGCGCCGCCGCCGTGGTGACACGCTCCGGCGTCCAAACCGGCTTGGCTCATGTG
>SKZG01000317.1 GCA_007127495.1 Planctomycetales bacterium | reverse complement strand
GGTGTCGGCCCGCTGTTCGCTTCCGATCCGGAACTGTGGTATCCCTACCTCGAGCCCGTGATGACCCGCATGGCCACACGCGTTCGCTGGTGGCAGCTTGGCGGCGACCTGGACCAGAGCTTCGTCACTTCCACCGATCCGGACGGCACCCTGCGCCAAGTGAAGCGAGAACTCGACCGTATTGGCCAGGACGTGAGGGTGGGAATGGGCTGGAACTGGATGAGCGAGTTCCCCCGGCCAGCGGGCAAGCGAGCGCCTTGGCATTTCCTGGCGCTTTCAGCCACGCCGCCGCTCTCGGCACAGGATTTGGGAGACTACCTGCGCGCCTCCGAGGGCGCGGGGGTAGGTCGCTGGGTTGCCCTGCGGCCTTTGCCCGCCGCCGAATACGCACCCGACGTACGCGCCACCGACCTGGTCGCCCGCATGACCGCCGCCAAAATCCACGGCGCCGAGGCAACCTTTTGCTCGGAACCGTTCAGCGATGAGTACGGCCTGATGAACGCCGACGGCACGCCCGGCGAGCTGTTCTTTCCCTGGCGCGTCGCCGCACTGGCGCTGGGCGGAGCCACCTACCTGGGAAGCATCGATTTGCCTCAGGGAAGTGAGAATCATGTATTCGCCCGAAAAAATGATGCGATCATGGCCGTTTGGAACCGGCATCCAACGCACGAAACCGCGTACCTGGGCGATCGGGTCCGAAAGATCGGGCTTTGGGGACACGAAACGATGCCTCGCACGACGGAAGAGAACCGCCAGGTGATCGAGGTGGATCGAATGCCCACGTTCGTGGCAGGGCTCGACCCGGCCGTCGCAGGCTGGCGAATGAACTGCCATTTCGCCCACCACAGCCTGCCCAGCGTGTTCGCCGTTTCGCACCGGAACACGCTCACCTTCCGGAACACCTTCAACCGTGGCGTTGTGGGGCGGGCAATCATGGCGGTTCCGGAAGGTTGGCGCGTGGAACCGGCACACGTGACGTTCCGCCTGGCTGAGGGCGAGTCCATGCAGCAGCCGTTTACCATAACTCTTCCCTTCGACGCCGGCGCCGGCCGGCATTCGGTTCCGATCGACTTCGAAATTCGCGGCACGCCCGACAAAAGGTTCCGTGTCTATCGGCACGTTGACGTGGGCTTGGGGGCGGTACACATCGACGTCAAAACGCGAATGAACGACCAGGGCGAACTCGAGGTGGTGCAGCAGTTGACGAACGAGGGCGACAGCCCCGTCAGCTTTCGTTGCCAACTGTTCATCGCCGGCAGGCGTCACATGACCACACAGGTGCTTGGCATGACACGGGGACACGACGAGCAGGTCTATCGTCTTGCCGACGGCGAGGAGCTGTTGGGTCAGCCCCTGTGGCTGCGCGCTGAGGAAATGAGCGGCCCACGCGTGCTGAACTACCGCCTCACTGCCACGCCGTAGCGCGCGCTCCGGAACGCCCGTGAGTACGGGGAAAAGCGCCGGTGGAAAGGGGAAAGCCGCAGAGACAAGAATCCCTTGCTTTTCTCGATGCAAGCGGGTTCAATGTACGCAAACCAAAAAAAGCGGCTCTTCCGTTTCTAAGTGCAGACAGCCCTTGTTTTCGGGACGGCACACGGCGTGTGCCTACTACAATGAAGCGGCCTGCACTTAGAAACGGAAGAGCCAAAAAAACGCCCGCCTACTCCGTTATCACAAGCGCGTTGACCAACTGCTCGTCGGGCGTGGCGTCGGGGAGGATGCGGGTGGCGTAGTCCGCAATGGTGTGGTTGTACGCGGTGAGGGTGGCGAGGAAAGCCAGGGTATGACCGGTTTGCAGTTCGAGGGCATGGAGCACCTCGGCGAACGTGGCGGAACCGTCCAGCCAGCCCGCCTCCGTTTCGCAACGGGCCGCGTCGGATTCGACCACTGCCACGGCGCGCTCACCGACGGCGGCCGAAAGCCGCGGCAGGGTGTCGGCCGGCCGGCGCACCGACCAGGAACGCGCGAGTTCCGGCGGCAACGCCTCGAGCTGCAACAGGTACTGGCCGGAATGGGGCCGGGTGGCCGCAAGCGGCCAGAGCGCGTCGGAACTTTGCCCCACGGCTTCCGCCAAATGGAATTGCGCCTCGACCAGTTCCGCGTGGGCGGCCACCGACGACGCCTCGGCGGCCAACCGGGCGGTCGAAAGCCGCCCCGCCTCCGCCGATCCTTCGGCCACGGCAAACGAAAGCTCGTCGAGCCACTGCAAATGCTGCCGCCACACCTGCCATGCCGCCGCATGCTCGCGAACGGTCCAATACGCGGCAATCAGCTTGGGGCGATCGACGGTGCGGCGCTTCAGGCCGGCGAGCAACTCGATCGGCGCGCCGGAATCGTCCGGTAAGCTGCGGTTCCAGTGCAGCGAAAGGTTGAGCTGTTTGGCCAGCACACCGGGCGATCTGCCGGCCAGCCCGGGGTAAAGCGATGGCAGCACGGCCGCGCTCCGCTCGACGGTTCGGAGCTGCGCGGCGGGAGCCGGCGCATGATTTGGAAGCGGCGCGGTCTCGCCGTCGGCCTCGAACGGTGCGGGGCTCGCCGGTACGTTTTCCGGCGGCGGTGGCAGGTCGATCTCTTCATCGGATTCCGGTGCGCGATGTTCGATGGGCACGACCGGACGTTGGGGAAGCACGCGGTCGGAAGCCGGGGCCGTCGCGGCGCCCTCCCCGGGCGGAATCAAGGGAAGCGGCAGCGCGTCGGGACGCTTCGCCGGCGTCGGTTCGGCGGCGGGTGGACGAACTGCCGGCGTCGGCTCGCCCGAAGACTCCGGCGGGCGCTGCGCCGGGGTGGGTTGGGGCGAACCGGCCGCGGGCTCCGGCACCGGCTCCGTCAAGCCCGCCGGCTGAACGCCCGACCAATCGTCGGAAACCAGCGGCCGCACGGGGGCGGGGCTCGGCTTGATCAGCAGGCCCACCAGCGCGGCGCCGTTGGTGCCCGGCGGCGCGACGGCCACGGCATATTCCGCAATCTCCTGATTGTAGTGGCACACGGCGCCGATCCACTCACGCTGCAAACGATTGAGCCGTTCCAGGGAATCGATGTGTCCGGTCCATTGGCCTCCCTCGCTGGCGGCCTCATACGCTTCCTGCGCGGCTGCGACGGCCTTTGCTCGGGCCTCAATCGCCCGGAACCGGATCGGCAGCGTCCGGTCGAGGCGGCGCGTCGCGGGCGGGGCCATACCGTGCGCGAAAAGCTCGCGAAACCGCGTGATGTACTGGCCCACGTGAGGCCGATCGACCGGCAGGGGCAAGGGCGAGTTCGTAGGCAGCCTCGCGTGCAGCACCAGGGCATGTTGGGCGGTCAAGACCTGCAATTCGGTTTCACCCAGTTGCGCCTTCGAGGCCGCCCGCGCCGCCGCCATCCGCGCGGTTTGTCCCGGTGGCGGTTCCACGCCTTCCAGCCGCCGGTTGGAGTCGAGTTGGAACCGGTACACGGCCACCGCTTCCGCCAGCCGCCAATACGCCCGAACCACCTCAAGCTGTTGCGCCGGATCGCGGACCGCCGCGAGGGCCGAGGCCAGCGTGACGGGTTGCCCGGTCAGCGTATGGCCCGGCGGCAGCATGAGGGCATCGGCCACCAATTCCGGCGGCGTGGGTCGGTACGAGTGCGGCGCTTCCGCGGGCAGTTCCACCGGCAGGCTGGCCGGACGCGGCCGATGCGGCATTTCGGCAGGCGATTCCAGATCGTTCGGCGTCGGCTGTAAGCCATTGCCGGCCTGGCCGAGCAGGCACAAAAGGCACTGAAAAACAAGCGATTCCAACATGGTAACGGCTCCGGTGAGGCGGTTGGTAATCTGCTGGCGCGATAGTTCCCGCGACTGGTCGGCGCCCCTCTTGCCACGGAAGACAAGAGATCGTCTCCATCAGCGGCTGCCAGCGTTTCATAGCGTCCCATTTTTGCGGACCAGCGTCAACCCGGCAAATCGACATACGCGGCGTTTGTCCTTGACATACCCCCTAATAAGCGGCATAATCCAAGGAGCGGGAACGTTCACGGGCCGGCCGGGGACTGGTCCATCGTCGCGGCCTGCACCTAGAAATGGAAGACCCCGAAGAAACATTGAGGCTCGACGCATGATGCGTCCGGAAGTGCCCTGGTATCGTTCCACCCCGGCCCTGGCAGGCCTTTCGGCCGGGTTGCTTTGGGCTGCGCTGCCGCCGCTGGGAAATTGGCTGTGGCCGCTGGCCTGGATCGCGCCGATCGGCTGGGTGCTGCTCGTACGCCCCCCGAACCTTCCCGGCCGACGCCCCTATGCCGTGCTGTGGATCGTGGGCTTCTTGTTCTGGATGGCCGCGTTGCACTGGCTCCGGCTGCCGCACCCGGCCACGAGCATCGGCTGGGTGGCGCTGTCGTTCTATTTCGCGTTCTACATCCCGGTGTTCGTGGCACTGAGCCGTGTGGCCGTCCACCGGCTGGGCGTCTCGGCGGTTGTGGCCGCCCCCATGGTGTGGACCGGTCTGGAACTGCTGCGCGGGCACCTGCTTAGTGGGATGACCATGGCCAGCCTTGGCCATACGCAGTACCTGTGGCCGCCGATTATCCAGATCAGCGACCTTGCCGGGGCGTACGGTGTCAGTTTCCTGGTGATGCTCGTTGCGGCGTGCGTGGGGCGCGTGCCGCCGTGGGCGGGTGAGGCGCGGGCGTTGTGGCCCCTGGCGGTCGCAGCGACTGCCTTCGGAGCCGCTCTCGGATACGGCCACCTGCGGATGTCGTACACCCCGGCCGACCCGGCCGCGCCGACCCTCCGCGTGGCGATCATCCAGGGCTCGATCGATACGGAGTTGACCGGCGACCCGCAAATTCGCATGACAACGCACGATCATTACGTGGAACTGACCGAGGAGGCCGCGCGGCGCTACCCGGAGTTGGACCTCATCCTTTGGCCCGAAACCATGTTCCGCGACCCACTGATCACCTTCGAGCCAGGGGCCAAGGTGCCCGAGGCGCTGGAAGGCGTCGGTCAGGCGGAGTTCGAGGAGCGTTTGCGCACCGAGCTGCCCGAAACATTGCCCGAAATGACACGGCTGGCAAAACGGTTCGAAGCTCCCATGATTTTGGGCATCGAGCAGTATCATTTTGGTCCGGCCGGGGCCCATCGATTCAACTGCGCGGCGCTGGTCACCGCCGACGGCGTTATGGCCCATCCGGTGTACGCGAAGATGCATCCGGTCATGTTCGGCGAGTACATTCCGTTTGCGGACCGTTTTCCTTGGCTCCAGCGAATCAGCCCACTGGCGGAGAGCCTGACGGCGGGCGACCGGCCGGTGGCGTTCGAGGTGGGCGGCCTTCGGCTGACGCCGAGTATTTGCTATGAGAGCGTGTTGCCGCACCTGATCGGCCGGCAGATTCGCGCGCTGGCCGCCGCCGGCGAGGAGCCCGACGTGCTGGTCAACCTGACCAACGACGGCTGGTTTTGGGGTTCGAGCCAGTTGGACATGCACCTGGCATGCGGGGTATTCCGGGCCGTGGAGTTCCGCAAGCCGCTGCTGATTGCGGCGAACACCGGCTTTTCCGCGTGGATTGACGGCGACGGACGGCTTCGCCGCCGCGGCCCCCGGCGCGATACCGACGTCTTGCTGGCGCACGTCGCGCCCGACCGGCGCGGGAGCCTCTACCTGCGCTGGGGCGACTGGTTCGCCGGGCTGTGCCTGGCGTTGTGCGCGGCCCTGGCCCTGACGGGCCTGAAGCTGCGCGGCACATAAGGACGGATTATTCATGACAGGTAGGGTGGGTCCAACAAGCCGCTTCTTTGGTGGGGCATCGGTCGCTATGGCCGGCGCACTTCCAGGCCGGCGGGCTGGAAATAAGGCTCTTCCGTTTCTAG
>SKZG01000534.1 GCA_007127495.1 Planctomycetales bacterium | reverse complement strand
GTGATGCGCCATCGTGAGTTCGTTCGCCGCGGCCGGCATTGTGATCGGTTCCGTGTCATTGGCTTTCGTGCCCGCCGGGGCCGTCGCAATGGACGGGAGCATGTTTCTCACGTCGGGCTATGTGCTCACCGCTATGTGTCTTTTTGGGCTGGGCTTTTGTGCGGGCATTTACGACGTGCCGCTGCAATCGTTTCTGCAATACCGCAGCCCGGTGGCCTCGCGCGGGGTGATCCTGGCCGCCAGCAACCTGCTGACCTTTACCGGCGCCCTCATCGCGGCGGGCGTTTTCGCACTGCTGGCGTGGTTTTTCAGCGGCCGGACCATTTTCCTGCTCAGCGGCTTGGCCTTGGCACCGGCCGTGGTGGCCATGGTGCTGATCATCCCGCGGGAAACGGTTCGCTTTGTGCTGTGGATCGCGTCGCGGTTGGTGTATCGGGTGAAGCTCGAGGGGCTGCAAAACGTGCCCGCCCATGGCGGCGTCTTGCTCGCGCCGAATCACCTCAGCTTTGCCGATGGTCTGCTCGTGGGCCTGTATTCGCCGCGCCATCCGCACTTTTTGGTGTACGCAAATTACTTCGACAACCGGCTGTTGGGCTGGTTTGGGCGGTTGGGTGCGGTGATTCCGGTCCGTCCGGGTAAGAAGTCGTCGGTGGTCGAGGCGTTGCGCACCGCCCGCGATACCCTCCGGCGCGGCGACATTGTCGCCATTTTTCCCGAAGGCGGCCTCAGCCGGACGGGCGACCTCCGCCGCTTCGAGCCGGGGTTCCTCGCCGTCCGCAAGGGCACCGATTGCCCCGTGGTGCCGGTGTACCTGGCGGGGCTATGGGGTAGCATATTCAGTTTCGAGGGGGGCAAATTCTTTTGGAAAATCCCCCGACGTCTTCGCCGGACCGTAACCATCCGCTTCGGGAAGCCGATCCATCATCCGAAAGGCCCGAACCAAGTTCGCAAGGCCGTACAAGAATTGGGAGCTGACCTGATGGACGACGAACGACGCCACGCGATGAACCTGCCCCGGCGTTTTCTCCGGATGTGCCGCCGCGCACGATTCCGCGAGAAAGTGGCCGATTCGACCGGCATGCGTCTTACCGGCGGCAGCATGCTGACCAGAACGCTCATCCTGCGCCGCCTCCTGCGCCGCCATGCACTGGCCGGCGACGAGCGTTACGTGGGACTGCTGCTCCCGCCGTCGGCCGCCGCCGTGGTGGCCAACGCAGCGCTGGCCCTCGACCAGCGCATTTCGGTGAACCTCAATTACACGCTCAGTTCCGACGTGCTCAATACGTGCATCGCACGTTGTGGGATCCGGCACGTGTTGACCAGCCGCCGCGTGATGGAGCGGCTCGACCTGCGCATCGACGCCGAATTGGTGTTCCTCGAAGATTTCCGCGAAAAGGTGACGTCGCTTGACAAGGTGGTCTCGGCGACCATTGCCCAGCTTGAGCCCGTCTGGTCGCTGGAGCGCCGGCTGCGCCTTACCAAGATCGACCCGGACGACCTGCTGACGGTTATTTTCACCTCCGGTTCAACAGGGCAGCCGAAGGGTGTCATGCTCACGTATGGGAACATCGGCTCGAACCTCGACTCGGTCCAGCGCATTCTTCACCTGCGCCGCGACGACGTCTTACTGGGCATCCTTCCCTTCTTCCACTCGTTCGGCTATACCGCCACAATGTGGAGCGTGCTCACGCTTCAGCCGAAGGGCGTGTACCACTACACGCCGTTGGAGGCGCGGCAGGTGGGTAAGCTGTGCCGGGAGCACGGCGTGACCATCCTGGTGGGCTCGCCCACGTTCCTCCGGTCCTACACTCGCCGGTGTACGCCGGAGGAGTTCGCCACGCTCGACGTGGTGGTGGCCGGCTCCGAAAAGCTGCCGAAGGAGGTCGCCGACGCTTTCGAACAAAAGTTCGGCGTGCGGCCCATCGAAGGCTACGGCACGACGGAGCTTTCCCCGGTCGTCAGCGCAAACATCCCGCGCAGCCGGGCTGTTACCCCAGGTGATACCGGCGTGAAGGAGGGCACCGTTGGGCGGCCGCTGCCGGGCATCCGCGCCAAAGTGGTCGACTTGGACACCGGCAACGAGTTGGAGGCGGGGAAGTCGGGCATGCTCATGATAACCGGTCCGAATGTGATGAAGGGCTACCTCGACGAACCGGAGAAGACCGCCGAAGTATTACGCGACGGCTGGTACGTTACCGGCGACGTCGCCACGATGGACGCCGAAGGATTCATTAGGATCACGGGGCGCGAAAGCCGATTCGCCAAAATCGGCGGCGAGATGGTGCCGCACCTGCGCGTCGAGGAGATGATCGGCCAGGTCTTGAGCGATTCGCAGCCGGCGGGCGTGGAGTCCGCATCGGAATCGGAAGCCGATGTGCCGGACCGCCAGTTCGTGGTCACTTCCGTGCCCGAGCCGCGCAAGGGCGAACGGTTGGTCGTGCTGCACACCGGCTTGCCGAAGAACCCCGAGGACATTTGCCATGCGCTGGCCGAAACCGAGTTGCCCCGGCTATGGATTCCCACGCCGGACAGCTTCCACCATGTCGAGGAGATCCCTTTACTGGGCACAGGCAAGCTCGACCTGCGCCGGATACGGGAGCTGGCCGAGGCGGAATTTAGCTCCACGCGCGAATCGTGACGGTCCAATTTTCGGTATGGCGTTGCTTGGCCGGTGCGCGTACAATCGTCGGGCTTGGCCGGTGAAGCGCGCGGAAAGTCCGGAGTCAGTTTTTCAAGCTGGGCGCTCCGGGATGTTTGGGCGAAGGCGCCAGCCGAAATGGGGGTTCCCAGACACAATTAGCTGCCGAGCAAACCGACCAGGACCAGGACGGCGGCGACAACGCCGGCAACTCCGAGGGCGAGCCACCAGACGGGCCAATCGGCCGACGAGATTTCCGAGGCCATGATAAAATCGCCGCACACCGGACATTGGACGGCGTCGTCGTACACCTCTGCCCCGCAGTGGGGGCAGGCGTACGTGTCGGTGTCGTCATCCTCGACCGGTTCGTCGGGATACTCGTCATCGCGTAGTTCGTTATCAGGTGAATCGAAGCTGAAGTCATCGCTCATGCCGTGGCTCCTGGCTGGAAATTGCACATGCGGTCATCGGTCAAGGGGATGGATGAGGTCCCCTTCGTGCCGCACCAACCTTGGGACAGAACCTATAGACCGTTACGGGATATGGTAACATCGTCAAGGAGGACGATCATGGACACGCTGAAGCCGCTGTTCATTTTTGCCGCGTTGGGGATTGTGACGGCGGTCGTGTACACGGCCGTTTCACGCTCGCCCGAGTCGGACGAACTGCCCCCGCACGTTGAGGGCTTGGCGGTACCGCAAAGCGGCGCGCCGCTGGTGCAAATGCCGACGAGCCCCAGCTTGGGTGCCCCTTTCGGTGCGAGTCCGCCGTCGAACCGCCCGCCTGCCGCCCAGGACGGCTCCTCCTACGCGCCGGCCGCTGCCGCAGGGCCGGACCCCGGCCACGGCGCGTCGATCCCCGTCCAACCAGGACCATCGCCGTACCCGCACAGCGGGTTTGGCCAGGCGCCGGCGTCACCGTATCCTGCGCCGGCCCATTATAATGTGCCTGCCGGGCGGAACGAAACCTCCATTTCCGCGTATGCGGAAGCTTCTGGCGAGATGGGCGAGGATCCGCGAGTTCGGCCGGCGTCGGGTACCTCGGCATGCGGTTCTGAGTGTACGATTTCCGGCCCGCCTTTCCACACCGGGGCCGATCGTGCCGGTGCCGACGCGCCGGCATGGCCGGCGGCTCAGGCAGCAGCCGGTCTTGCCCCGTCCTACGATCCGCCGGGCAGCGATCATGATACCGGCGCCGCGCGTTATGACCGACCGCCGGCCTCGCGCCGCGATTTTGGCCTCATGCCGGACCGTGGGCACTCGCACCACGACACGGAGCAGGGATTTCAACGGCTGATGGACGAGGTCTATCGGAAACTCGACGCGGGTCGATTGGCCGAAGCACACCGCGAGCTGAGCCGACTGTACCGCGATCCGGGCCTCACTGCGCAGCAGGCGCGGCAAGTGGTCGAACTGCTGGACCAGTTGGCCGGTACGGTCATCTTTTCCAGGCAAAGCCTGCTCGAGCCACCCTACGTGGTGAGGCCGGGCGACACGCTCCAAAGCATTGCCGACCAGTACGACGTGCCGCCGGAACTGATTGCGAACATCAACGGGATACGCGACCCGCGCGGCGTACAACCGGGGCAGGAACTGAAAGTGGTGCGAGGGCCGTTCTATGCGATGCTTCATCTCGGTGATTACGAGCTTTCCCTGATGTTGGGCGACTTGTACGCCGGTCGCTTTCGCGTTGGACTCGGACGCGAGCAGCCGGAGCTGGAAGGAAACTATATAGTCACCTACAAAGGCGCCGGCCCGACCTATTACGGAGCCGACGGTGTCACTATCGAGGCACACGACCCGCGTAATCCACTCGGCCACCTCTGGATAGGACTCGGCAAAGGGTACGAGCAACCGGCCCACATCGGCATCCACGGCACGAACGACCCGCAAAACATCGGCCGCGCCGCGCCGCGCTGCCACATTGCCCTGGATCGGCGCGACATCGAAGACGTGTACGGCATCCTGTCGATCGGGTCGCGTGTCATCATTCGGCGGTAGAAAACAGGGGCGGAGATTGGCACTACGGAGGACAGACATGTACGATCAAGACACACTGAAGGCGCTTATTCTGGAAAAGGCCCTGCGGTTCGGCGAGTTCACACTCGCCTCCGGCAAGAAGGCGACGTACTACCTCGACGGCAAACAGGTAACCCTCGACCCGCTCGGCGCCCGACTAGTAGGCGAGGGAATCCTCGATCTGCTGTCGCAGGAGGGCCTGCCAGACGCCGTGGGCGGTATGGTCATCGGGGCCGATCCCATCACCGCCGCCGTGGTCACGATGGCCGGCGCGCGTGGGCTTCCGATTCGCGGCTTCATGGTTCGCAAGGAGGCGAAGGGGCACGGTACGAACAAGTACGTAGAAGGCCCCGTCCAGCCGGGCGAAAAGGTCGCCATCGTCGAAGACGTGGTGACCACGGGTGGATCGTCTTTGAAGGCGATCGAACGGGTCGAAGCGTTTGGGCTGAGGGTAACGCGCGTCGTGGCGATCGTCGACCGTATGGAGGGCGGGGCGGAGGCCTTCCGCAAGGCCGGCTATCCGCTGCACAGCCTCTTCACCATCCGCGATTTCGGCATCGATCCGCCGGCTGCGGTGTGATACCAGATGCTCTTCGGGCCGGCTTGTGAAGGGGGAACCATTCGCGGGGGACTGTCCCAAGTTTCGCAGCGCAGACGGGATGCCTCGCACGTAACGCCCGTTGGCCGAAAAACGGACCAGTCGCCGTCCGGCCCGTGAACGGGTAGGTGGACGGTCAGTAACCGACAACGCCCACGGCCCAGCAGAGCCAGCCGACCGGCGCGGCGAGCAGGACCGAGTCGAGGAGGTCGAGCACGCCGCCAAAGCCGGGCATCCAGTGGCTGGAGTCCTTGGCGCCGGCATCGCGTTTCATGAGCGATTCGGCCAGATCGCCCACCATTCCGGCGCTGCCCACCAGCAGGCCGAACAGGATCCAACCCCACCAGGGCCCTGGGTTTGCCGGACCGTTGGCTGTCCAGGGGATAAGCCACTGGAACGTTACCCACGAACCTGCACAGGCGAACACCAGTGCCCCGACGGCGCCTTCCACGGTCTTTCCCGGGCTTAGTGTGGGCGCGATTTTGTGGCGGCCCAGGAGCCTGCCCACGGTAAAGGCGCCCACATCGCCCAGTTTCACGACCACCAGCAGCGACACCAGGGCCCATATTCCCCATTGGATGCGAAG
>SKZG01000436.1 GCA_007127495.1 Planctomycetales bacterium | reverse complement strand
CGGATACAGTCGGATACAGTCGGAGAACCAATTCACATAAAGCGCGGGACGGGCAATGAATCGGATTGGAACTCGGTTTTGTATGGTGGTGGGCGGGTTCGCCTTGCTCTTTTCGGCCATCATTCTTTATCGAACTTGGGCGGCATCCAAGCGGCAAGTGGAGGAAATGACCGCAACCCAGGCCAATATCGCGCTGGCATTCGACTTGGCGATTCGCCAGTATGTGAAGGAATCGATCCGGCCTGAAATGGAAAAACGCATCGGCCCGGAAGAGTTCGTGCTCGGGGCCATGTCGACCTCCTACGCGGCCCGGAAAATCGTCGATAAGGTGCGGGAGCAGTTTCCCAACTATCGATTACGCTTCCCCTCCGAGAACCCGCGGAATCCCATCAATGCGGCTGCCCCGGAAGAAGTAGAAATCCTGAACCACTTTCGCGCCAACCCCGATTTGGATCGCTGGAACGGCCGGCTGACCATTGACGGCGTTGATTACTTTGCGGAGGCCGACGTGATGCGAGTTGACGAGAGCTGCCTGCGCTGCCATGGCGATCCGGCCGATGCTCCCGACGCGCTCGTGCAGCGTTATGGGGAGACCGGCGGTTTCCACTACAAGGTGGGCGACCTGGTCGGTATGGACCTGGTTGCCATTCCGATGGATCAGGTACACGCAACGGTTGCGTCGCAGGCACGAGCCAACGTGGTGACCGCGGGAGCGTGGTTGGTGGTTTTGTTTTCTGCGGTTTTGGGCGCGTTTACCCTGGTTGTGGGCCGGCGGTTGTCACACATTACCCGGTATTTCCAGGCGGCGGCCGATGACGAGGGCGAGCCCCTGTCGCCCATGCCGGAAACCGGCCGCGACGAAATCACATTGATCGCCCGTAGTTACAATCGCCTTGCGGCTCGATTGCGCCATCTTCAGGCCTCGCTCGAGGATCAGGTAGAGCATCGGACCGAGCAATTGTCCGTCGCGAACGAACACCTTCGCCGCGAGCGGCGGCTCCTGAAGCAATCGCTCAGGATGCACGACCGCGAACGGCAAGTGATTGCCTATGAAATCCACGACGGACTGGCGCAGCAGTTGGTCGGCGCCGACATGGCCTTCCAGTTGGCCGGACAGTCGCTTGGCGGCAGTTCGGAGCAGGAGAACGCCAACTATGGAACCGGCATGGAACTGCTCCGGCGCTGTCTTACCGAGACGCGGAGGTTGATCAACGGAGTCCGACCTCCCCTGCTCGACGAGGAAGGAATCGTCGCTGCAGTGAAGAATCTCCTGACCGAGGAACTCGATGGAGGACCGGAACTTGAGTTCCGCCATTCGGCCAAAATCGAACGGCTCGAACCCGTGCTGGAAAACGCCGTCTATCGGATCGTGCAGGAATCCGTGACGAACGCCCGGCAGCATAGCGGCGGCGACCGGGTGTGCGTCACGCTTTCGGGCGACGAGGAACACCTACACCTTGAAGTGCAGGATTGGGGGGTCGGGTTCGATACGAAAAAGAAAAAGGGCAAGGCGATGGGGCTGCGGGGCATCAAGAAGCGGGCAAAACTGCTGGGCGGAAAAGCGAAGATCGAAAGTGAGCCGGGCCGCGGCACGCGCGTGGTGGTCGACCTGCCGCTCGTACCGCCCGAAGACGATTCCGAAGACAGCGATTTCTAGCGCGGCCTGCGCCCGCAACCCAACAGGCGACTTCCAAAATGCACGCACGCTGCGCGCCTGTTGCGACGTAAGACACGAAAAACCGTCCTGCGGGAACGATTGCCGATTTCCGAGCATCGCTACAGATCGTAAAGAGTTTCATCGACCGATGGCGGGCGAAGTTTCCGCGCGAGGCCGCTGATCGCTCGGGTTTGACTGCCGTCCGCCAACAACTGCTCATCGTCCAGTAGGTCGCCCATTTCCTCGTCGAGCTTGTCGGGGTCTTCGCCCGCCTCCATGCGGCGGATCGCCTCTTCCATGCCCGCTCCGGGGTGCATGCCGGTCTTTTCGAACAGCTTCCGCATCATACGACCCATTTGGCGGGGGTCGTTTTCGTCCATGCCTTCGGCCTCTTGGGCCAGTTCAGTCATCGCCGCTTCCATTTGCGCGTCGTCCATGTCGGGCGGCAGCTCGTCTTCGCCCGCCTCGGCTTCCGAGAGGCCCTTGGAAATCGCGAATCGCGACGGCCGGCGTTCGAGTTGCGGCCGTTGGCATCGGGGGCACGCAGGGCGCGTCGTTGTATCGGGACGGCGGGCGAAAAAGCTGAACACGGTGTGGCACCGGGAGCAGTAGAACTCGTAGATCGGCATCGGATACACCTCCATTCTTTCCCGGAGATCATAACATAAGCGCCCCAACCGGCATACTCCCTAAAGGAACGGAATCGTAGGGAGACAGATGCCATGGAGCGGTTCGTGGGGGATGGTCCCCCGCGCGAGCGGTCATTTTCCCGCTGAGTCCCCCTTGACGGGTACTTGACGTCACGGGGCGAGGCTGGAACAATTCAATACAAGCTGAAACTGAGACAGTCCAACTGGACGGTTTGCTGGACCATTTACCTTATCGCTCTGGGCCGAAAGGCCCGGGGTGTTTTCACCATCGAGGCCCTAAGGGCCGGGAAGGAGTAGGTCATGCCAGTTAAGAAACTGAAGGATTTTCTCGATTCCAATGGAGTGAAGTACGTCACAGTCAATCATTCGGCCGCGTACACGGCGCAGGAGATCGCCGCTTCGGCCCACATTCCAGGCAGAGAACTTGCCAAGACCGTGATGGTCGAACTCGACGGCCGGTTGGCCATGGCGGTCTTGCCCGCATCGATGAAGGTCGACTTCGACCGCCTGCAGCGGGTTGCGGGCGCGCAGAAGGCGGGCTTGGCTGACGAAGTCCAGTTTAGCGACCTGTTTCCGGGCTGCGAGGTGGGCGCGATGCCGCCGTTTGGGAATCTCTATGACATGGACGTCTACGTTTCTCAGCGACTGGCCGAGGATGAGGAGATTGCCTTCAACGCCGGTTCCCACACCGAGTTGATCCGGCTGGCTTACGCCGACTTCGATCGCCTTGTCAAGCCGAGGGTTGCGAAGATCGGCTACGGCGAGTAATCGTCGTCCATGTCGCACTTGCCACGATCGCCCTGAGAACGGCCCCGCATGAGCCGCGATGCGGCTCGCCTGCACAACGGCCTTTTGCCATGCGAACCATCGCCATCATGAATCAGAAGGGCGGCGTGGGAAAGACCACGACGGCCGTCAACTTGGCCGCTGGCTTGGCGGCTGCCGGTCGCCGTGTTTGCCTGGTCGACCTCGATCCGCAGGCGCACGCCACGCTTCACCTGGGAGTGGACGTGACAGGCAGGCAGGCGTCGATCTACGAGGTTCTTACCGGCGATGCCTCCTTTTCCAGCGCATGTCGGCCCGTCGGCGAGGGCTTGGTTGTCGCGGCCAGCGGCATCGACCTGGCGGCCGCCGAATTGGAATTGGCCGACCGCGAAAACCGTGAATTGGTCTTTCGTGAAAAGCTTCGGGCTGGTCCGCCCGAGGCCGATTACCTGCTCGTCGATTGTCCGCCCTCACTCGGCCTGCTCACCCTGAACGCCCTGGCGGCGGTCAGCGAGGTGCTCATTCCCTTGCAGCCGCAATTCCTGGCCTTGCATGGATTGGGGAAACTGCTGGAGACGATTCGCGCTGTAGCCGGTCGGTTGAACCCTTCACTCCGATTGCTTGGAGTCGTCTTCTGCATGTACGATACCGGTACCCGCCTAGCCACTGAGGTGCGGCAGGACGTCGAAGCATTCTTTCAGGCTGCTCGTGGAAGCGCTACGCCCTGGGCCAAAGCGTTAGCGTTCCGAACGCGTGTTCGAAGGAACATCCGGCTTGCCGAGGCGCCAAGTTTTGGGCAGTCGATCTTCCAGTACGCGCGCACTTCCCATGGGGCCGAGGACTACCAGGCGCTTGCCGAGGAACTATTGCGGACGCCGCCGGCGGCAGAATCCTTGCCACCGGTGCGCAAGGGGTGACCATCTGCGGCGTCCCGGCGGGATGTATTGCCCTCCGGACTGCAAAGACCTGCGAGGTCCCGTGAATGGTTATCCCAAATGACCACGGTCGTTTCTTGCCACGATTGTGCCGATTGTTCCGGTTGCGTGGAGGGCTTGTTCCGGATTTGCGGAAAACCCGCAATGCGTTCGGATTGCGAACTTTGCCCGCCCGTTCCGCGCACACCGGTTGCTACGCCTCGAACTGAAAAAACGTTTCCCGTTCGGGCGAAATCTACGAACCGGCGGCCGTTGCGGCGACGATGCAGGTTACGAGAGTCATAATAGTCTTCACGAGCGAGCTAAGCGTTGAGCCTCCGTGGACGGCTACCTCAAATCGATGGAAAGGAGTCTTCTGTCATGACGACACTTCGTTTTCCCGTGTTTCTATATCTAGTGGCTGTTACGGCCGTGACGGCACACGGCCAATATGGCCTCTATGGGTCGCCCGACCTGGTGCAATTGCCGACTGAGAACCGGCTCTCAGCCGCGCCGCGTGCCGGCTATGCGGTCCCGGCGGCGCAGCCGGCCATGGCGCCGCAGCCTCAGCCGGGATGGCAGCACACCGCGGCAACCTATCCCACAAGGCGGCACCCCATGCTGCAAGCGGTGCCCGCCGCGCCGCGCTATCCGGTGCCGCCCTATGCCGGTCCGCACTACGGAATGCCCGTGGTGGCTCAGCCGCATCCGGCAACAGCCAACGACTACTATACCCCGGCGACGGCCAGGTTGGCCGAGGAGCCGCGTCAGGCCATTCCGGTCCCGCCCGCTCCGCCCGGAATGGCAGGTCCGTCTCCCTCCCCGAGCGACCGCTACGTTGCTCCACCGGCATCGGCTGCCTGTGGTATGAGAGAAGGCGACTATTTGGACTATGATCCCGTGTGGAATCAGTGTGGCGCGATGCCACAGGGGTTTCCCGCTCATGGTGCCTCGTATGGCGGAGGTCTCGGCTACGGCGCATCCGGTTCGATGTTCGATACCGGCTGCCGAAAGTCACGCTGGTACGCCGGCGCCACAACGCTGTTTCTCAATCGCAATAGCCCAAACCGCTTGTGGACCAGCTATGAGCACGGGCACTTCGCCAATCAGTTGATGCACACCGATTTTGGATTGCAGTGGAAAGCGGGCGGCGAAGTGAAGTTTGGTTATCGTTTTGGATGTTCCGGCGAGGGTCCATGGGCACTTCAGGCTACTTACTTCACCATCGATCCGCTGAGCGGCCACCAATATGTGTCGCACCCGAACCGTGTGAGCACGGTATTGACCTTGGGGAACGTCTTCTTCCACGGGTGGGGTGCCAATAATTGGTTTGACGATGCTTTGTCGCACGAGCTATGGCGCCGCAACGAGGTTCACAATGTCGAGGTCAGTTTCGTACGTCGCGACTTGGCCTGGACCTGTGGCAGCCGATTCGATTGCGACTTCGAGTTTGGCGTCCGGTATTTCCGATTCTGGGAGCATTTGCAGTTCGGGACGCTTGCCGGCCCCAACCACGCCCGGCCCGGAGTCAACCGCGCCTACCTGGAAGACAAAGTAAGCAACAATCTGCTGGGCTTTCAATTCGGCGTGAACATGGGATACCACATTCACCCGTCTTGCCGAATCTACGCTGCTCCGAAATTCGGCGTCTACAATAACCACATCGATCACTATTTCGTCGCGCGCCTGAGCGACGGGACCATAGGTACCGTCGTAGACCCGCCCGGCGAGTCGTTTCCCGCCCGCTCGAGCACGAATGCGTTATCCTTCCTGACACAGATCGATGTCGGGCTCGATTGGCAGGTGACCCGGAGGCTTTCCGCCCAGGTGGGGTATCGGGTGTTGGTGGCGACCGGAATTGCCCT
>SKZG01000074.1 GCA_007127495.1 Planctomycetales bacterium | reverse complement strand
ATGTCGAGGTTCGACATCACCTTGATGCGCGTGGTGATGGCCAGCGCGAGGTGCCGCGGCGGGGGCACCATCTCGTACAGCACCCCGTCGGCCCGAATGCGAATCTTGAACTCGTTCTCGAACGGCTCGAAGTGCAGGTCGCTGGCGTGGTCGCGAATGGCCAGCAGGAGCACCATGTTCAGCAGCTTGCGCACCGGGGCGCTGTCGGCCAGGGCCTCGGCACTGCTGAGGTCGAGCGGGCCGTCGGTTTCCAGCGCCTTGACCGCGGCGCGCAGCTCAGCGTCCTGCTCCATGTCGGCAATGAGCGTTTCCACGCTCTCGCCGCCCACCGCATAGTAGCGTTCCAGTGCCCGCACCAAATCGCGTTCCGTGGCCACCACGGGCCGAATATCGTATCCCAGAAAGCTCCGAAGCTCGTCGACCACCGACAACTTCTGCGGGTCGCACATGGCGATGGTCAACACGTTGTCCTCGAAATTGATCGGTACAATGCGGTAGAGCTGGGCCATGGGCTCGGTAATCAGGGAAAGGACTTCGGGCCCGATGACCAACTCCGCCAGGTGGACCACCTGCATGTTCATCTGCTCGGCCAGCGCCTGGGCGAGTTGATCTTCGTTGATGACGTTCATGTCCATGGCAATCTGCCCGAGCATTTCACCCTCGCGCTGCTGCTGCTCCTCCAGGAGCATTTCCAACTGCCCGTCGTCGATGAAACCCAGGTCGACCAGGATTTGTCCGATGCGCCGAATGGCCATAGATTGAACTTTCGTGTTAGGTGTTAGGTGCTAGGTGCTGGTTATTGGTTATTGGCGCGGTTGCGTGCTTCTTCTTCGTCTTCGAAGAGGCCGCGTTCGGCGCGGGCGATCTTTCCGGCAAGATCTTCGGGATGGTTCGCCCGGAACAGGCACTCGCGTTTTTCCACCAGGCCGTCGCGCCAGAGCCGGAACATGTTGTCGTCAAGCAGTTGCATACCGAGCTTTTGCCCGGTTTGGATGGACGAGGTGATGCGGAACGTTTTGTTTTCTCGAATCAGGTTGGCAATGGCGGGGGTGACGACGAGCATTTCGTACGCGGCCACGCGTCCGCCGCCGATTTTCGGCAGAAGGGCCTGGGAGAGCACGCCGATGACGGCCGTGGAAAGCTGGGTTCGGATCTGCTCCTGCTGGCTGGTCGGGAAGACGTCGATGATGCGGTTGACCGTTCCCTGAGCCCCGGTGGTATGCAAAGTGCCGAACACGATATGGCCGGTTTCCGCCGCCGTAATGGCGGCTTCGATGGTTTCCAGGTCGCGCATTTCGCCCACGAGGATGACGTCCGGGTCCTGCCGCAAGGCCCGGCGAATGGCCTCGGCGAAACTGGGGACGTCGACCCCAATTTCTCGCTGGTTGATCGTCGACTTCTTATGCGTATGGTAGAACTCGACCGGGTCCTCAACGGTAATGATGTGGTGGTCGAACTTATCGTTCATGTAGTCGACCATGGCCGCCAAGGTGGTGGTTTTTCCAGAGCCGGTCGGGCCGGTGACGAGGATGAGCCCCCGCGGGCGTTCGCAAAGTTTGGCCAGGACCGGCGGCGTGCCCAATTCCTTGAAGTCGAGCAATTTATTGGGGATTTGCCGGAGCACCATGGCCACGTTGCCGCGCTGCTTGAACACGGAAACGCGGAATCGGGCCAGTTCGCCGAAGGCGAATCCGAAGTCGGCCCCGCCCACCTCCTGAAGCTCCTGCTGGCAGCGGTCGGGAGTGATGCTCTTCATCAGCGCCACGGTATCGGCCGCCTCCAGCACTTTGGTTTCGAGCCGGACCAACCGGCCGTCAAGGCGGAGCACCGGGGGCTGGCCCACGGTGATATGCAAGTCGCTGGCCTTTCGATTGACCACGGTTTGCAACAGTTTGTCGATCAGGATTGTGCCCATTCGTTCGCTCTCGGTCGTTCGTGGCGGATCCTTCCTGGGTCGCCCGGCAAGGCGTTTCAGGGACGGGCTTGCAGTGGAAGCGGCGAGTGGCCGTGTTGGAGTCCCGGCTTTATCCGGCTGGCAAGAAGCCGCCTCAAGGCGGGGCTCCACCTCGCTGCAAGTCCGGCACCATGCCCCCAGAAAGGTGTGTGCCTTAATATTCCTCAACAGCGGGTGGGAGCCACGTCGGTCGGGTCTGCGCGGCAGAAAACCCGCCCGCGTAACCACACAGCGCCGTCTGCGTCATTTAAAACAAGAAACCTCAGGAAGAAGATCTGCTCTTGAGATTATTCCCGTTTTCACAAAAACCTCAAGTAAATTTCCAAATTGCAAGCCAGCTTGGGCGGCTCACTGCTCGTCGCGTTTTGACACGCGGTAGATTTCGTCAAACGTGGTCACGCCGCGAACCACCTTGTCAATTCCGTCCCAATAGAGGGTTCGCATCCCCTCGGTAATGGCTTGTTGTCGTATCTTTTCCGTCGGCGATTCATTGAACGTCAGTTCACGGACTTTCGAGGACATCATCAGCAGCTCGAAAATCCCCAACCGTCCGCGATATCCGCTTCCTTGGCACGCGCCACATCCTCGTCCTTTGGCGAAGTCGGCATTGCGGGCCATTTCGATGGTGATGCCGGCCGCCTCCAATTGCGAGGCGCTGGGCGAATACGGCTGCTTGCACTTCTGGCAAACCACCCGCACCAGACGCTGTGCCATGATGGCCACCACACTACTTGCGACCAGATAGGAGGGCACGCCCATGTCGATCAGGCGTGTAATGGCGCTGGGCGCATCGTTCGTATGTAGTGTACTGAATACTAAGTGTCCTGTCAAAGATGCCTGAATTCCCATCTGGGCCGTCTCCAGGTCGCGCATCTCGCCCACAAGGATCACGTTCGGCGCCTGACGCAACATGGCGCGAATTACGCGCGCAAAATCCAGCCCGATGGCGTGTCGTATCTCAACCTGATTCACCCCCTCCAAGTAGTATTCGACAGGGTCCTCAGCGGTGATAATCTTCCGGTCCGGCGTGTTCAGCTCGTTCAGCGCGGCATACAGCGAGGTGGTTTTGCCTGACCCGGTGGGGCCGGTTACGAGGATAATCCCGTTGGGACGCTGGATTAGCTGCTGCAGCCGTTGGAAGTCCTCTTCTGAAAAGCCCAACTGGCGAATCCCGACTTTGATGCTGTCCTTGTCCAGCAGCCGCATCACAACCGACTGGCCGTGATTGGTCGGGATGACGCTCACGCGAAGGTCCAGCTCCTTCTCCCCGATGGTTACCTTGATGCGTCCGTCCTGCATGCGGCGACGTTCGGCGATGTCGAGCCGCGAGAGGATTTTCAGTCGGGAGAGCAGGGCGCCGAGCAGGCGTCGGGGGGGGCTGTCCCGCTCGATGAGAACCCCATCGATGCGGTAACGTACGCGAATGCGGTCCTCAAACGGCTCAATGTGAATGTCCGATGCCCGAAGCTGCACGGCTTCCGTGATGATAAGCTGGACCAGTCGGACCACCGGGGCACTGCTTTCGTCGACCTCTTCGTCGCCCCCATCCGAGTCCTCCATGGTCTCGGTGAAGTCGATGGCCGTGTCGGTGAACTCCTGGAGCATCGAGTCGGCACTTTCCCCCACCGTTTGACCGTAATACCGGTTGATGGCCTCGAGAATGGACTCGCGAGGGGCCAGCACGGGGGTCACACGACGATTGAGAATGAAGCGGAGCTTCTCGAACGTCTCGAAATCTTCGGGGTCCGAGACGACGACCTTCAACTCACCCTCGGCCTCGGCCATCGGCAGGATCACGTTTTCCCGCGCCACCGACTCCGGAACCAGCTCGACCACCGAAGGCGGAATGGAAACTTCGCTCAGGTTCACGTAGTCGAACCCGTGCTCCTCGGCCATGGCGCGCATGACCTCGTCGCCGGTGGCATAGCCGAGGCGTAGCAGGGCGTCGGGCAGCTTGGTTCCCGTTTCGTCCGCCATTTGGACGGCTTCGGCAAGCTGTTCCGGACTCACACCCCCCATTCGGATAAGTATTTCAGTCCAGTTTGAGCGTTTTTTTCTTGCGGCCATAACTTCTAGCGTACTGTGGGAGTTGCCGGGTGTCAACAAAAGGCGTAAAAAGAGACTTAAGGAAAGAATGAACAGCAAAGCCCAGGGGACCGAGAGAGAGGTCGCAAGGAGCCGACGCTGCGCGCCCCTGTCGTGCGCGCGATCTTGTCGTGCGCTGTGTTCTATTCTCCCCCCGATGCCTTACCTTGCCTTATCGTATTCTCCCACGCACCCTGCCGCAACGCAAGCGGGGATGCTACACTAACAGCTTTTCCCGGAAAATAACGATGGCTTTTGAGCGACTCGCCGGTGCGCTGGCAGTGTTCGGCCTGACGGCCGCCGTGGCGATCGGCCTTTGGAAAACAGGGGGGACCGGAGGGCCGACCCGCGCCCTGATGCCGCGCCGTATCGAGGCGGTGATGGGAACCGACGGCATGATGGTCGCGGTCATTCAGCCGGCCGAGCACGGCGCCGCCGACCTCGCATTGCGCGAAGCGGAAGACCTGCTGCGAAACCTCGAAAGCCGGATGAGCGTATGGATCGACCGTTCGGAACTCAGCCGCCTGAATCATGCGCCCGGCGGCCGGGAAGTGCCCCTTTCCGAATGCACCCTGGCCGTCCTCGAGGCGGCGCGTCGGGCATGGGACGAAACCGGCGGCGCGTTCGACGTCACCTGCCGCCCGCAAATCGAGTTGTGGGGCCGGGCCGCGAAGTCGGGCAGCGCGCCGCCGGCCGCCGCGCTGGACGACGCACGCAATGCCTCCACCTGGCAGCAGGTGCAACTGACCGACCGCGGGGCCGTCAAGCAGGTCGCCACCGTGCAGTTCGATCTGGGGGGAATCGCCAAGGGGTATGCTATTGACCGGGCCATCGAGCTACTCATGCAGCAGGGCTGGGACGGCGGGCTGGTGAACCTGGGCGGCGACATCCGCTGCTTCGGCGCCACGCCCACCGGCGAGCCCTGGACGATCGATGTCCAGAATCCGTTCGGCGAGGGCAGGCTCGGCTTCCTGGTGGCAACCGACGTGGCCGTCTGCACCAGTGGGAACTATCGGCGCCACGTCGAGGTGGAGGGCCGCCGCCACAGCCACATACTCGATCCCAGAACCGGACATCCCACCGAAGCCGCCTGCGCCGTCACCGTCATCGCCCCCGATGCGGTCACCGCCGATATTTGGGCGACCGCGCTGAGCGTGCTCGGCCCTGACGGTATTGACAAACTGCCCCCTGGAGTGGATGCCTTGGTGGTAGACGGCGACGCGGCGAGCCACCGGTTGCTGATGACCGACGGCTTCTGGCGCCGATTCCAGGCCGCCGGGCAAGCGCAGTAGCCGCTCAGCCCCACCATTCGGTCTCGTCGACGGTGGTCTTGAAGTCGGCCTCGACGCGGTCGGGGAGCTGCTCGTCAGCGACGGCGGCCAGGTCGTCCGGGCTCGGCTTGCCCACGTAAATCATGCTGGCTCGCGGGCACTTCTCCATGGCCGGCTCGAAATGGTCGTCCGATTCGTATCGGGTGTAGTCGACCATGGGCAGGTTGCCTTGCATTTGCATGAGTTCGGCGCGGCGGGCACAGCCGGTGCAGCCGATACATCCCACGGTGCACACCGCCTGCACTTCGGGGCCTTTGTCCTGGTTGGAGCAGGCCACCACGAACATGCGTTCCTGCTTGAACGGGACCATGCTGATGATGTTTCGAGGGCAGGCGCGCGCGCAGGCCTTGCACCCGACGCATTTCTCGTAGTCGACCGTCGCCAGGCCGTCGATCACGTGGATCGCATCGTACTTGCAGGATCGGTCGCAATCGCCGAACCCGAGGCAGCCGTAGGTGCATCCTTGCACGGAGGTCACCAGGTT
>SKZG01000121.1 GCA_007127495.1 Planctomycetales bacterium | reverse complement strand
TCCCACGCAATTACGACGGCAAAATGGTTTGCAGGGAAACATCATGGAACATTGGCTGGCGCAGCGAACGCGCGCTTTCGACGTTTCGGGCATTCGCAAGTGCTTCGATTTGGGCGCGACCTTGCATGACCCGATCAACCTTTCCATCGGGCAGCCTGACTTCGACGTGCCCGATGACGTCAAAGAAGCCGCCATTGCCGCCATCCGCGATGGTCGCAACGGCTATGCCCTGTCGCAGGGTATGCCCGTGCTGCGCGACAAACTCCAGGCCCGCATCGACCGCCAATTCCATCATTCCGACCGGGAAGTGCTTGTGACGTGCGGCACGAGCGGCGGGCTGGTTCTGGCAATGATGGCGCTGGTGGATCCGGGCGATGAAGTGATCCTGCCCGACCCGTGCTTCGGCATGTACAGCGCCCTGGCGTCCATGATGGGCGGGCGGGTGGTTGGGGTCGATACCTATCCCGATTTCCATCTGGACCCCGATCGCGTGGCCGAGGCCATCACCCCGCGCACCAAGCTCATCGTGGTGAACAGCCCGAACAACCCGACCGGAGTGGTCGCCTCGCGCGAGGAGCTTCGGGCAATCGGCGAGCTGGCGGCCGAACGGAACGTGGCGCTGCTGAGCGACGAGATTTACCACAGCTTCTGCTACGACGAGCCGTGTGCGTCGCCGGCCGAGTTCAACCCGCACACGATCGTCGTCGACGGGTTCAGCAAGAGCCACGGCATGCCCGGCTGGCGACTGGGCTTCGCCCACGGCCCGGCAGCGATCATCGACGAAATGATCAAGCTACAGCAGTATAGTTTCGTATGCGCTCCGCACCCGATGCAGTGGGCCGGCGCGGCGGCGTTGGACGTGGACCTCAGCGGGCACCTCGACGCGTACCGGCGCAAGCGCGACTTGGTGGTCGAGGGGCTGCGGAACCACTACGAGCTGGTGCGCCCGCGAGGCGCGTTCTACGCCTTCCCGAAGGCGCCGTGGGGCAGCGCAACGGAGTTCAGCATGCGGGGGCTGCACGAGCACGAGCTGCTGGTGGTGCCCGGCGGGAACTTCAGCCGGCAAGATACGCACTTCCGCATCTCGTATGCCGCACCCGACGCCGTGCTCCAGCGCGGTATCGAAGCGCTTCAGAAGCTGGCGCGCCAGGGGTAGCCTACGCGCTCTTGTGCTTCGGTTCCGGCATGGGGAACAGCTTATCGCGGCCGAGCACGACGTCGTCGGTGATGAGGTAGTTGCTTCCGGGCTGCTGCTCGGGCAGTTCGAACATGATGTCGAGCATGACGTCCTCGATGATCGCGCGGAGCGCCCGAGCACCGGTGTCCTTCTCCATGGCCCGCTGGGCAATGGCCCGGAGGGCCGGCTCCGTGAAGCTGATCTCGGCCTTCTCCATGGCGAACAGTGCCTGGTACTGCTTGACCAGAGCGTTGCGGGGCTCGCGAAGCACACGCACCAGGGCCTCTTCGTCGAGCGGGCCGAGGGCCGAGATGACCGGCAGCCGGCCGACCAGTTCGGGGATGAGGCCGAATTGGAGAATATCGTCGCTGGTGACTTGATGGAGCAACTCGCCCAGGCCGGCCTCGCCACGGTTGGAGCCCTGCTGGCCGAACCCGATGGTCCGCTTGCCCAGCCGCCGCCCGATGATGTCGTCGAGCCCGACAAACGTGCCGCCACAGATGAACAGGATATTCGAGGTGTCCATCTGAATGTACTGCTGCTCGGGATGTTTGCGCCCGCCCTGGGGGGGCACGTTGGCCACCGTGCCTTCGAGCATCTTCAGCAAAGCCTGCTGGACACCTTCGCCGGAGACGTCGCGCGTGATGGACACGTTCTGGCTGGTCTTGCCGATCTTGTCGATCTCGTCAATGTACAGCACCCCGCGCTGGGCCGACTCGAGGTCGAAATCGGCCGCGTGCAGCAGCTTCAGCAACAGGTTTTCCACGTCCTCGCCCACGTAGCCGGCTTCGGTCGGCGTCGTGGCGTCGCCAATGGCGAAGGGCACGTCGAGGATTCTTGCCAGCGTTTGGGCAAGCAGCGTCTTGCCCGAACCCGTCGGGCCGATCATCAGGATGTTCGATTTGTCGATTTCGACGTCGGAGTCGCTGGTCCCGTGCATCAGCCGCTTGTAGTGGCCGTGGACGGCGACGGCAAGCACCTTCTTGGCCTGATCCTGACCGATGACATACTGGTCCAGCTTTTCGACAATCTGCCGTGGGGTAAGCACCTTGCCGAAAAGCTGCTTGCTGGTGCCGCGGCGCCGGCGTTCCTGATCGAGGATCGACTGGCACAAGTCGATACATTCACCGCAGATGTACACATCGCCGGGCCCTTCGACCAGCGGGCCTACGTCGCGGTAGCTCTTGCGACAAAAGGAGCAGAAGGCATTCTTCTTGGTCGTGCCGCTTCCGCGGCGCCCCGTCGTGAAATCGCGTCCAGAAGGCATGCGTGGGTCTTTCCCTTTCCAGCGGTGGTGCTCAACTGAAAGTTACTACGTTGCTCCAAGCACAAGAGTTTCCAGACAATCGACCGATCAGCCTGAGCGACCCGAAATACCGCAACAAGCCGTGCCGCCCACGGTCCCGTCGCGACCGGTCCTAACCCTCGCCATCGTCCTGGTTTACCCCTTGCCTTAGTTGCTCCGTGAAGGTGTTTTTTATTGTTCGGTATTCCTCGTCGCTCAGCCCACCCTGGGAATGCAGTTCCCGGAATTTCGCCATCAATTCGTGGGTGTCGTGTTCCTGTTGTGCGGAGTGTGGGCGGATTTTCGTAATGCAGTGGATAGCCACCGCAACGAGAATGGCGAGCAACGCCAGCCAAATCACCAATTCCTGAAGGACGTCGCCCACGATCCATCCCAGGCCGCCGGCCAGGGCGTGCCCACAATTTACCCCATTCGCAGGATCACTTGCCACTACCCCATTATGCGCGGTCTCGGCGAAAAAGTCCAGGGAACGGCGCAAAAAGGGACATTTGTATATCATGGCGGCGTAGCCAGGCGTCATAACGGCCAGAGTGGGTCAAACAAGCCGCTTCTTGGGGGGGGCAGCGGTCGCTATGGCCGGCGTACTTCCTGGCCGGCGGGCTGGAATAAGCTCGGTTGCGGATTATGTAGCCACCCGTCAAATGACGCGACCTTGACCCACCCTACGTAGATGATCAATCCGGGTTAGCGCAGTGCTGGGCGCCAGCAACCGCCATCGCGTATAATACACAGTCCCGTGGCTGTGGCAGGGGCCCCCGCGATGCCCCGCGACCGTGAACGGCTACACATTCTCAGCCACCTCAAACATTCGGAGACCCCCAAGATGAAAACCTGTTGGATTTGGACGCCGGTCCTGTTTTTCATAGCGGCCGGAACCGTTGGCCTCGGTGCCGAGTCGGCGACCGACGACGGGAATGCTGCTCCGGCACGAGTTCTGATCGTCACCGGCGAGGACTACGCGGGGCACCGCTGGCGCGAGACAACGCCCGCTCTGCAACAAGCCGTCGAGCAGGATGCCCGCATGAAAGTCGACGTGCTCGACGACTTGACCCAACTGGCCGAAACCGACCTCGCCCCGTACGCCTCCGTGGTGCTGCACTTCAAGAACTACGATCCGAAGGTGCCCGGTCGAGCGGGCTTCGACAACCTCAAGCGGTTCGTCGAGCGGGGGGGCGGCCTGGTGTTGGTCCACTTTGCTTGCGGGGCCTTTGAGGAGTTCAAAGACGAATTCGAGCCGTTGGCCGGCCGCGTATGGTTCGGCGCGCGTCCGCCCGCGGGCCGGCACCAGCACGATCCCTATGGCGAGTTCAAGGTTACGATCACCGGCGTCGATCACCCCATCACCCGCGGCATGGAGTCATTCACCACCGTCGACGAACTCTACACGTGCCTCGAAGGTGAGACGCCTATCACGGTCCTCGCCGAGTCCACCTCGAAGGTGGACGGCAAAGAGTACCCAATGGCCTTCGTGCTTCGTTTCGGCAAGGGCAAGGTGTTCCACTACGCGCTGGGGCACAACGTTCCCGCGCTGAAGAACGACGGCGCCGCAACCCTGCTGCGTCGTGGCACGGCCTGGACGGCAGGCCTGGAGTCGATGCCTCATTCGCTCGAAAAAAGCCCCGGAAACGATAGCGGGGCGTGACAATGCTTGACCGGGTGGGTATGATTTACCAGTTAGTATATTCGTAATGGGGCCCGAGCCGCGCATGGGGCGAATCGCCCCGCCCCGGCCATGCGCCCTGAGCCACTGAACCCCAAGGATTTCTGCCATGAGAGCGATTGTCGATCAAGACACCTGCACCGCCTGCGGCCTTTGCATCGATATGTGCCCGGACGTCTTCCAAGAGGCCCCCGACGGGAACGCCATTGCCATCGAGGGCGACGTTCCTTCGGAATTCGAAGAGTTGGCCCGCGACGCGGCCGATCAATGCCCGGTCGAGGCGATTTCCATTGACGAGTGACGTCGGTGGACCTGGACACCTGGCACATGCACCGCGCGTTGGATTTGGCCGTTCGGGGGCAGGGCCTCGTGGAGCCCAACCCGATGGTCGGGTGTGTGATTGCGCGCGGAGCGGAGATCATCGGCGAGGGGTGGCACCGCCGTTACGGCGGGCATCATGCCGAGGTCGAGGCACTGCGACTTGCCGGCCGGCGCGCCGCCGGGGCCACGATGTACGTCACGCTCGAACCTTGCTGCCATCGGGGCAAGACACCGCCCTGCGCCGAGGCCGTCGTACGCGCCGCGCCGGCTCGCGTGGTCGTCGCCCACCGCGACCCCTTTCCTGAAGTGGCCGGAAAGGGGATTGCCCTGCTCGAGGCGGCCGGCATCGCGGTCGAGGTGGGCACGTGCGAGGCCGAAGCACGCCGGATGAACGCGCCCTACCTGAAATTACTCGAAACGGGACGGCCCTGGGTCCTGGCCAAGTGGGCCATGACGCTCGACGGAAAACTCGCCACGCGCACCGGTGATAGCCGATGGATTTCGGGCACGGCGTCGCGGGCGGTCGTCCACCAATTACGCGGCCGGGTCGATGCAGTGATTGTCGGGCGCGGGACCGCCGAACGCGATGACCCCCTGCTCAGCGCCCGGCCACCCGGACCTCGCAACCCAATCCGCATCGTGCTCGATACCGGGGCGAATCTCGGCCTCGATTCGCAACTCGTACGCACTGCCCCCGCCGCGCCCGTCATGGTCGTCGCCGGCGACGCCGCTCCGCCAGAGCGCTGCCGGTGCCTGTCGGAGGCCGGGTGCGAGGTGCTCGTGCTTTCCGGAACCACCCATGCGGAGCGGCTTGACGCTTTGCTTTCCGAACTGGGGAGGCGCCGCATGACCAACGTCCTTTTCGAGGGCGGCGCCCACGTGCTGGGCACCTTGCTCGATGCTGGGGCCATCGACGAAGTGCATGTGTTCGTCGCCCCGAAGTTGCTAGGCGGAGCCGACGCGCCGGGCGCGGCCGCCGGCGAGGGCATTGCTACCATGGCCGCCGCATTCGCGCTGACCTCGCCGGAAATCGAGACCCTCGGCGACGACGTGTATATTCACGGTCCGCTGCGAAAAGCCGCCATGTAGGCGTTCACCGCAATCCGTCATCGATCGCCGGACACGGTCAATACGACGGTACGGCGCCGGCCGCGAACGTCGCACTCGATGTGAAATACCTGCTGCCAGGTGCCCAAAATCAGTTCGCCACCGCCCACGGGGATCGAAAGCGAAGGGCCCATCAAAGTCGCCTGCAAGTGCGAGTGGCCGTTGCCGTCGTGCCACGCTTGTTCGTGACCGTATTCGCGACTGGGTGGCATCAGGCGATCGAGGGTTTCGGGCACGTCGCGGCAAAGGCCCGGCTCAAACTCCACCACGCTGACCGCCGCCGTGCTGCCTACGGCAAACACATGAGCCAAGCCGGTTTGGACGCCGGAGCGTGTCACCACGGC
>SKZG01000004.1 GCA_007127495.1 Planctomycetales bacterium | reverse complement strand
TCTCCCGGAGGGAGAGGGGACATGGATTGGAGCCTTTTCGGATAGCCTCTAAGTCCATGCCGCAGAAGACTGCCTTACGACGTAATGCCCTTGGTCAAGGTCATGAACGCGGTTTCGAGGTTGATTTCGTCTTCTCGGAACAGCTTCAGGCGGTAGCCGTTTTCGATCAGCAACGTGGGCAGGTCGGCGTAATCGGTCACGTGTTCAGCCAGGGTGACGTTGACCGTGTCTCCCTGCACGTCGACCCGTTCCACCAAGGGGCTGGTTTCCAGCAGCCGCGCGGCGCCGGCGATGTCGCCCGCCACACGCACGTTCAACAAAGTGCGATTGCGCACCCTGCGCATCACCTCGGAAACGTCGGCGCTGACCAGGAGCTTACCCCGCTCGATAATGCCAACCTTATTGCAAATATCGGCCAGCTCGGGCAGGATGTGGCTCGACACCATGATGGTTTTGCCCAGTTGGCGCAACTGCTTCAACAGCCCGCGTATCTCGATCCGTGCGCGCGGGTCCAACCCGCTGGCCGGCTCGTCGAGAATGAGCACCTGCGGATCGTGCAGGAGGACGCGGGCGAGGCCGAGGCGCTGGGTCATGCCGCGGGAAAGGCTGGTCACGAAGGCGTCGCGCTTGTAGCCCAGGTCGACCAGGTCGAGCACCTCGTCGCACACCTTGCGCCGCTTCGGGCCGCGAATGCGGTAGGCGGCGGCAAAGAACTCCAGGTACTCAATCACCTTCATGTCGTCATACACGCCGAAGAAGTCGGGCATGTAGCCGATCAGCCGCCGGATTTCCTTCGGGTGGGTGTAAATCGAGTGCCCGCACACGTACGCCTCGCCCCAGGTGGGTTGCAGCAGGGTGGCCAGGATGCGCATCGTGGTGGTCTTGCCCGACCCGTTGGGCCCGATGTAGCCGAACAGGTCGCCCTCATCGAGTTCCAGGGTGAGGTTATGCAGGGCGTGCAGGTCGCCGTAGGCTTTGGTGAGATCTTGCGTTCGAATCATGTCAACACGCCGGTGAACGGTTACGGTTGCATTCCTGGACCTTCGATGGGCAGCACGAACCGGTACAGGCTCACGATGCGGTCGTCGGAGCCGGCAATGGGTTCGCCGCCGCGAACGACGGCCGACGCGCGGTGGGGCTCGCCCTCCCGCTCGACGCGAGCGACCAGGATCGCCCGATCGGTCTTCAGCAGGTCGCTCATGTCGACGAACGGCTGGTAGGCGTTCGCCAGGCCGGTATAGCGCGATCCGCCGGCGGCTTCATAAAACAGCATCGTGCCGAGGATGTATTCCAGGTCGACGCTGCCGCGGTCGTAGGGCGCCGTAACCTGCCGCACGGCCCTTTCGTCTTGCACGTAGCGCCGTCCGGTGAGCGAGGTGCGCAACTCGCTGCGCGGGGCGTCGGCAGTGAGCGCGACGGCTTGGCCCGGGGCCAGATCGCCCAACCGGTAGGCCCAGGTCCCGTAGGCCAGCATGCAGTCGGTCAGCGCCACGTCGAGCAGATTCCGGACGGTGCCCACTGCGGCGCCGTCGACCGCGGCCAGCTCGGCAGCCAGGGTTTTCGGAGCGGTCGCGTGCCAGCGCGCGGTGAAGCTCTTCGTCGACCACGCCTGGATGGGCGTCTCGCGCATGGCGTTCAGGTCGGGGGTGAACCGGTAGGCGTCGGTCCATAAAGGGGGTCCCTGTGCATGCGGGCTCATGCCGCCCAGGGCTCGGCCGGGTAGGCCCTGCCACGCCAACACGGTTTCCGGGCCTTCGACGCCGAACGGCGGCTGCGGGGTCAAGGCCAGGTCGAAGGAGTCGATGCGCGGACTGAACAGGTTGAACCACGCGGTTCCCCGCACGTGCCCCGTCGCCACGTCGACGTCGACGACGTCGGCCTGGTTCATCCGAAGCGTATCGCCCTTCAGCCAGTAGGCGGCGGCGTAGGCGGCCAGGCACACGATCAACACGGTGGCGGGAAAGGTGATCCAGGTCAGCTCCATGCGGCGGAGCACCCGCTTCAAAAGGAAGTAGTCGCCAGGGCCGATCAGCAGGATGTACACCACAATCGCCGCGGCAACCAGTCCGAACGGCACCAGGCGCACGCCGTGAAAATGATCCAGCGCGCTGCGCAATTGACCGCTGACGTCGTCGTACGCGTAATGCAGCACGGCGAAGTCGTGCTGGGTTTCGTCGGGCGGGCTTGCCGGCAGGTCGAGCAACTTTGCCAACAGCAGGTGCCGGTCGGGCCACTGGCTGAGCGGCGGCTGGTCCAAATCAGCGGCCAGGAACAGGACCTGGCCGAAGCCGCGCGCCGAGCGCACCACAAGCGGCAAATCGGCCTCGCGCGCTTCGACCACTCCCCGCACGTCTTCCAGCCTGGGAACCCGAAGCGGCTCTTCAGGACGTGGGTCGGGGAGGGGCACGGTGCCGCCGGCGTAGATTTCCAAGGCTCCGAGACGCCGCAACGGAACCATTTCCGCCAGTGCGCCCGGGGCGAAGCGGGCAAGCGGCGCGCCGGGCCCGAGCACCTCATCGCCGGCACGGCCCACGCACAAAACCAAACGTCCCCCAAGCCGGACCCACCGGTCGAGCGCTTCGAGCCGGGCACCGGTCGGATCCAGGTCCTGGAACGTCTCCGGACGGCTTGTGGAAAGGACCACGGCCGCCACGCCCTCATAGCCGAACCAACGCTGCGGCAACGGGCCGGCGTCGGCCAACCGCGCGACGGCTCCTGCCTGCCTCGGACCGGCCCGCCTCAACCTGGCAGCGTCCTCGACGCCCAACCCGCTTTCGCCAACCGACACGATCAACGGCTGCGAGGCGGGCATGGCCGGCGGGAACCGGGCCGGGCCCGGCTCCTCGCTCGCGTCGAACTCCCGACGGGCGGCAATACGGCCCTCGACGATCCACTCGGCCGTCAGCGTACTGCGGACCCGGCCGAACCGGACGAAAAGCCGCCGCGTGGTCGTGTGGCCCGGCATCACAACGCATGGCTCCTCCGGCGGGCAGATCACGCTGCTGGGCACCCCGTCGCCGTCGGGCACGGTCAGGCGGATGCGGCCCTCTTGCCGCTGGGCGCCGCCACGCAGCGCGACCTCGACGGGCGTCCACACGCCGGCCTTGTAATGGTCGTCGAACCCAACGCGAAGGCCGACGAACTCGGCCGTTTCAGCCCCCGCGCGCGCCGCGGCGGCCGGCAGCGCAAAAACCAGCAGGCAGGCAAGAACCAGCATGCAGGCAGGGGCGCGTGTCATGGCTTCCCCGCATCGGAACATTCGCAGGCGAAGCGGCCGCAGCCCGGGCAGCCGCCTCCGTATTTCGCGGCCACGGCGGCGTTGAGATCAACACCGGCCACATTGGCAATGGTGACGAGCCAGGCCAGCACGTCGGCGAATTCCGCAGCCTGCTGTTCGCGCGTGCCTTCCCGCAAGGCGGCCGCCAGTTCGCCCACCTCTTCGATCAGCCACATGAAGGTGCCGTCGACGCCGCGGGCGACGTCCTTTTCCATATACATCCGGCGGATGAGCGTCTGGAAATCCGCCAGCGTCATCGGCGGCTGCGACGCCGCCCCCGAAGCCGGCTGATTCGTGGTGTTCGACGGAGGAATGTTCCCCACAGCGTTCTCTCTCCGAGTCCGTCGCGAAAGAGTGTCCCTACGACGGAAAGCCAAAATAGGTTTTTGCGTTGTTGTAGCAAATATCGCGGACCATGCGACCGACCAGGTCCGGGTCGTCGGGGATCAGGCCCTGCTGCATCTCGGCGCCCAGGAGGTTGCAAAGAATCCGGCGGAAATACTCATGTCGCGTGTAGGAAAGGAACGAACGGCTATCGGTCAGCATGCCGACGAATCGGCTCAGGAGCCCGATATTCGACAGCGCGTCGATTTGCGCCTCCATGCCCTGCTTCTGATCCTGGAACCACCAGCCGCTGCCGAACTGCATCTTCCCCGGAACGGAACCGTCCTGGAAGTTGCCCAACATGCCGGCGATCAATTCATTGTCGCGTGGGTTGAGGTTGTACACGATGGTTTTCGCTAGCTTTTCTTCCTGCTCCAGCCGGTCGAGGAATTGGCTGAGCGGTCGGGCGATCTCGAAGTCGCCCATCGAGTCGAATCCGGTGTCGGGCCCGAGCTTTTCGAACATGCGCGCGTTGTTGTTCCGCAGCGCGCCGAGGTGCAACTGCTGGGTCCATCCTTTCTCGTGGTCCATCAAAGCGAATTCGTAGAGCATGGCGGAATGGAACTGGCGGATTTCCTGCTCCTGCAGTTCCTTCCCGCGCCGCACGCGGCGGAACACCGTGCTCACCTCCGACGAGGTGTAGGGATCGGCCACGACCGTTTCGAGGCCGTGATCGGAAATCCGGCAGCCCATCGCGTGGAAGAATTCGTGGCGCTGGCGCAGCGCCTCGAGGTACGCCTCGTAATCGTCCTTCACTTCCACGTGGCTGACTTCGGACAGTTTGTCGACCCAGGCGTTGAACGCTTCGGCGTCAGCCACGGCCATGCCACGGTCGGGGCGGAAGGTCGGCAGCACGCGGATCGGAAACGACGTATCGGCCGCGATCAGCGCGTGATGGTCCAGGCTATCGGTCGGGTCGTCGGTCGTGCAAACCAATTCGACGTTCATCTGCTGCATGATACCCCGGCAGGAGAACTCCGGTTGGGCCAGCTTCGCGTTGCACTCGTCCCAAATACCCTGCGCCGTTTCCGGCGAGAGCAACCGGTCGCTGATACCGAACGGGCGTTTCAGCTCCAGGTGGGTCCAATGGTACAGCGGATTGCGGAGCGTTTGCGGCACCGTCCATGCCCAGCGATCGAACTTCTCACGGTCGGAAGCGTCGCCCGTGATGCACCGTTCCGGCACGCCCGCCGCCCGCATCGCGCGCCACTTGTAATGATCGCCGTGCAGCCAGATTTCCGACAGATTTTCAAACCGGTGGTCGGCGGCAATCTGCTGCGGAGGCAGGTGGCAGTGATAGTCGATGATGGGCAAATCGCGAGCCTGTTCGTGGTACAGGGCCGCGGCGCGGTCATTCTGCAGTAGAAAGTCATCTTTCAAGAAAACGTCGTTCACGATCACCATCCTCCTTGGCGTTGACAAAAACCCCGCCGCCCGCAACGAGTGCGAAACGGCGGGGCCGGAACAGAGAAGAGGCCGTGCCTCGCAACGGTTGGTCCTCGGAAAGGTCCACCGTCCTCCAATATAGACCCATGGAATCTCACGATGCGGAGTTCCACGCGCGTCCGGCGGCCGCTTTCCCGACACGATACCGTCGACAGGAACTCGCACCCACAGTATTTGATCATACCAGCTTTGAGTCCGGCGTCCAAGTCCCTGCCGTAAGCCTTCGGGCGAACTCAGGCAAGCGTGGCAAAGTTTGCCACCTGGGTGAAGTTTGGCGCATCTTCCTGTGGTAACTCATGTTGCGCTTAGATAAACCCCGATGATGCCAAGGCAGCCGGGTACGCGACAATGCATTTTTCTAGGGGGCGATCGCCCCCATCGCCTAAAGGTCGGATCTGCCAAAGGGGGGGACGGAAGTGTCGAAATGGTTCTCTCCCATCACGGAACGGCGTGACGCGGAATCCATGCCCGCCGAGACGTCGCCGGGAGATAGAGGGACGCTGCCTGGAACGAATCGAGCCAAAAAACCGGCTCTTCCGTTTCTAGGTGCTGGCAGCCTTAGTTTGAGGGACGGCACACGGCGTGTGCCTACTACAATGAAGCGGCCTGCACCTACAAACGGAAGAGCCGAAAAACCGAAATCTGGCTTCGGCGCTATGGCCTGCGGGCTTTTCATTGCTCTGCTTGCGCTGGGTGAGCTTGCGCTGGGCGACTCCTGGGACTCGACCTCGCCGGAATACACCGCTCGCGCGGCGACCGAACCGTGGTCGGCGTCCCGGAAAGCGTTACACGATCCGCCGTTCGCCGCGCC
>SKZG01000270.1 GCA_007127495.1 Planctomycetales bacterium | reverse complement strand
GAAAGCCCGCCGTTCACCTTCGACCAGACCGACTACTACCGCGAGAGCATGGGCGAGGGGCTGCGGAAGGTGTTCTTCGCGTTCGAGAAGCCCTATTCGCTCGACGACACGGTCGAAACGAAGCTGGCGACCAACGGCTGGGAGGCGCAGTACGCTGCCGAGGCGCACCACGCCGAGCCGCGTCCGCTGAACCTCGATCCCGGCTACCTGACCTTGGGCAAGCTCGTGCTCTCTTCCACGAAGGACTTCGCCCACCGCATCTACCTGGCCCGGGGAATCTTCGCCGAGGTCACGCTGTTCTTCCGGCACGGGCGATGGGAGCATCACGAGTTCACGTTCGCCGATTACTGCCGGGCCGACTACCAGGCGTTCTTTACCCGCTGCCGCGACTGGCTGCACCGGCGGCGGCGCGAGGGGGCCGCCCTATGACGTGGCTCGTCGTCGGCTCGCTGCTGCCCAGTTTCGCCATTGCCCTGGCCGCCGGCCGACTGGCCCGGCGCGTCAGCCCGGCGCTCGGGCTGGTCGATCACCCGGGCGAGCGGAAGATTCATGCCGCGCCCATGCCTACCGGCGGCGGTTTGGCCGTCTGGCTGGCCGTCGTGCTGCCGCTGGCCGCCGGGCAGCTTGTGCTATGGCTTTTGCTGCGCGGCGGCGCCCACGCCGCTCCGCCCGCCTGGCTGCCCGAGTTCATCGCCCCGCACCTGCCGGGCCTGTGGCAGCAGTCGGGCCGGCTGTGGACGATGCTGGCCGGTGGCACCGTGATGCTGCTGCTCGGGCTGGCCGACGACCGTCGCGGGCTCGACTGGCGCGTGCGCCTGGGCGTGCAAACCGCCGTGGCCACGGCCATGGTGGCCCTGGGCTGGCGGCTGACGGTCTTCCTCGACGTCCCCTGGCTCACCGCCGTGCTGAGCGTCGTGTGGATTGTCGGGCTGGTCAATTCGTTCAACATGCTCGACAACATGGACGGGCTTTCGGCCGGCGTGGCCGCCATCGGCGCGGCGATGCTGGCCGCCGTCATGCTCCTGGCGCCCGACCCGACCACCCACCAGCCGCAGCTTTTCATCGGCGGATTCCTGCTGGTGCTCGGCGGAGCGCTGCTCGGGTTCCTGTGGCACAACCGGCCGCCTGCCCGGCTGTTCATGGGCGACTCCGGCGCGTACTTCACGGGCTATCTGCTGGCGATGGCCACGCTCACGGCCACCTACGCGGGCGGCGGCGTGCCGCGGCACGCCATCTTGGCGCCGCTGTGCGTGCTGGCCGTCCCGCTGTACGACACCGCAAGCGTTGTGGCCATTCGCCTGCGCCAGGGCCGCAGCCCCTTCCATGGCGATAAGAGCCACTTCTCGCACCGGCTCGTGGAACTCGGCATGACCACCCGCCAGGCCGTACTCACCATCTACCTTGCCACCGCCACTTGCGGGCTTGGCGCCCTGCTGCTGCATCAGGTGAACACGACCGGCGCCGCGGTCGTGCTGCTGATGGTCGCCTGCGTGCTGCTGCTGGTGGCCATCCTCGAACGTGCCGGGCTGCGCGGAACCGGCGCGAAACCGCGAAGGCACAGGTTCACAGCGGTTGTCCATCGGGAAGAGGAATGGTTTGTGGCTGAGTGCCCGGAAGTGGGCACGGCCAGCCAAGGCAAGACGTTCGAGGAGGCGCTGGCGAATCTGAAGGAAGCAACCCAACTGTACTTGGAGGAATTTCCCCGGCCCGCTTCAACACACCCTATTGTGACGACATTCGAGGTTGCCCATGCCTGAACTGCCCCGTATTTCGGGCAGGGAAGCGATCCGCGCTTTCGAACGACTCGGCCTTCCGTCAAGTGCGGCAGAGGGGAAGTCACGTTATCCTTCGAATGGGTTCAGCCGGTTGCGTCATCCCGCTCCATGGTTCTCTCGCTATCGGAACTCTCCGACGTGCCATCCGGCAGGCGGGAGTCACCGTTGAGGAGTTCGTACAGGCGCATCGAGGGTAAAGCTGCGCCACCTTGCGCTCGCTTACGCCAACCCCAACCTTGCCGCCACGTCCTCGTAGTCGGGGGCTTCGGCGTAAATCCTGCCCAACTCGCTCCTCGCACGTTGGGCCTGACCCATCGCTTCGTACACCAGGGCCCGTTCATAGCGAACGGCACGAAGCAGCCCATCTGAACGATCCTTCGTTCGGCGCAGGGCGGCCGTCAGGGTGTCCCTGGCGGCGGTCGGCAGCCCCAATCGGTGCAACGCCATGCCCTTGTACATCAGCAGGGCCGTGTGCACTTCCGATTCGTTTTCCACGCCTTCGGCCAGCTTGACCGCGGTTTGGCACGAGCGTTTGTCCCCGGCCTCCTCGACCGCCAATTCCGCCAGCGACAGCCGCACGACAACATCGTCGGGGTCGCGCCGATAGAGCTGCTTCAGCAGTTCCGCGGCTTCCTTCCACCGTCCCTGGTGCTGGTAAACCTCGGCCAGGGCCAGCAGCACGGCTCGAAGATTGGGTTGAACCAGGGCAGTGACCTCCTCAGTGATGGCCAACGCCACCGACGCCTGGACGCCGTACTTGTCGAAGTAGCGGCCCAAGGTGGCATGTCGGGCCTTGGCCGCCTTGAAGAACCGCTCCGCTTCGGGGAATGCGTTTCGCTTGAGGCTCAGAATGCCTGCCATGAAGGCGGCATCGGCCAGGTGCCGGGCCTGGGAAAAGTGACGAAGGGCGGCCGTTTCGTGCGAGAGCACAAACTGCCGCATGCCGTCGACGAAATGCTCCTCGCCCTTCGGCGTCACCAGCCGCTTGAAAAAGCCCATGGTCAGCCGGTCTTCGGGGCGGGCTGCCGGGATGGGCGGTGCCGTGCTTCGGGCCGAAGCCCGCCCGCCGTAGCCGCTGTGCGTCGTGTAATACGCCCCCGTGCCGGGAATGCCGACGGTTCTTCGGATGCCCCGCGGCCCCACGGTCGCCTTGGCGCCCCGAGGCCCGAACGACAACGACGCCCCCGATTTGCTCAGGTTCACGGACACGCCCGGGGCGATCTTCATGCGGCGAAAGAAACGGAAAGCCATGATGCCTCGATTATAACACGCAGCGAACCGGCGAACCACCCCGGAAGTCCGATGCCGGCCTGACCCCACGGTGTCCACAGAGCAAACCTGACGAGCCCATGGCGGTTCATGTCACACGTTCTGGATGGCCGGAGCATCGGCGTCGATTTCGACCCTCGCAACCGCGCAGCCTGCTTTCTGAACATCGGCGATCGCCGAGCGAATGGCCTTTTCGAGCGATTCCGCCTCGCGGTGGAAGTCGATGGCGACGCCCCCCTCGCATGACCCGGGTGAGCCGTCGTCGCCGCCGTCCTCGAACAACGCATTGCCCAGTTCCTCAGTCAATTCAGTTCCAGGCGGCAGAACCAGTGTGAAATCGTAGATTCGCATGACTCACTCCTCTGTGTGCGGGCAGCGATTCACTGCCCGACGAATGTCCCTCGCGTGCGATTCAGGGATCCGCGGCGTCGAGTACACTTGACGCATGCATCCGGTGCGGTCGTGGCGGGCGCAGTAAAGCGTCATTCAACCCGGTCATTGTACACCCCGCCTGGGAATCGAGCTGGGTGACACCGGCCATTCTACCGTCTCAACGCCCCGTGACGGTCATCCGGCGGCGGCCCCGGTGGGTGGCATAATCGATCCCCGCCCGCGCCACCGCCGCCTCGTACGAGCCGAACATCTGCTCAGCGGTGGCCAGCAGGCATTCGGCCTGGCCGTTGAGGTGGGCCGGCAGGGCCTCCGGGCGAATGGAAAGCCCCGCCTGTGCCAGCACGCGGATGGCGCGGAGCACGTCCTGCCGGGTCCAGGCGGGCCGGCGCCGCCGCGTCAGGCAAATGTAGGGAATCCCGGCCGCCTCCAGCGCCGGGACCGTCCCGCCGAAGTAGTGATGGCAGCGGTCGTAGAGGCGCGAGTCGCGGCGCCGAATGTCCGAGGTGCTCTCCAGCGGTCTTTCGAGGTGCAACCGCCGCAGCCGCTCGAGCACCTTTTCCGGAGTCCAGCGTTCGGTCGGCTCGATGTGGCAAATCTCCCGGTAATTGATCCCCGCCGCCTCGATGGCCGCCCGGTACGACCCGAAGTACGCCTTCGCGTTCGCATGCAGGCAGGACTCGTCGCGGTACACGGTCCATGGGGCCAGGTCATCGCCCCGCTCGTGCTTGAAAATCAGATAGTCGATCACATACTCCCGCGACCACACGGGCTCCCAGTGCGGCGGCTCGCGGAGCGACCAGGTGGTCTGCGCCCGCATCAGGTCGCTCTTCGTGGGCGCGCCCGGATGCAACGCTTCGTACTCTGCCCGCGACAGCTCGTGGACAGCCAGCAGGTGGGTGGTCAGGGCCTTCATCTCCCGGCCGCATATCTCGCAGGGGATCAACTCGGACAGTTCGGTGCGGATCACGTCGTAGCCCAGGCCCGCCGCCTCGAGGGCCTTCCGCCATCCGCGAAAATGCTTCAAGGACATCACCTGCCGCAACAGCTTCGGATGATGCACTTTGACGTAGGTCAGGTTGAGCGGCTGCTTCTCCACGGCGTGGAGCGTTCGCAGGCGGTGGAGGATCCGTTTTTGGGCGGCTGTACGTCTCATGCTGGTTTCGCTCCTTTGGCGGCCTGTTTCGCCGCGGCCCAGGTTCCATAGTGATGCACTGCCGCGCGGTACAACGACGGCGACTTCTCCCGAACCACGTCGCGCGAGACCTCGCCTCGGCTTAGCGACTGCGCCAGCGCGGTTCGCACCTTCGACTTCGTCCAGCCGCGGATGCCCCCGAGCACGTCGCGGCGATAATGGATCCCGGCCGCCTCGACCGCGTGCCGCCAACTGCCGAACAGCCGTTGCCCCGCCGCGTGCAGCGTCAGGCTCTCGCGGAGCATAGCGTCGGTGTTCAGCAGCTTGCCGCGTTCGTTGCGCTCGCGGATTCCCTCCAGCACGCGCTGACGGGTCCAGAGCCGCTCGCGCTGGTGGACCGCCGCCGGGTCCACACCGGCCGCCCGCAGCGCCTTGCCCCAGGTGCCGAACTGGTGATTGGCCGAAGCGCAGAATGGACGGGCGGCAGGCTCCCGGCGCAGGATCGTTGCCCGGCACAGCGTTTCGCCTTCCCGCCAACGCCGTTGGATTTCCCCGGCGATCCGCGGCCGCGTCCACCGGCCGGCCTTCTCGGCCAGCAGGCGATCGTAGTCGATCCCCGCCGCCTCCAGCGCCGCCAGCCCGCCGCCGAAGTGACGCACGCAGGCCCCGAACAGTCGAGGGTGGGCCTCGATCAGGGCGGTGATCGTGGACAGCTCGTCGCGGGCATGCAATTGCTGCAATCGTTCGATGACGAGCGAGGGCGACCACCGGCGATGGGCAACCACCTGCTCATACGAGATGCCGGCCCCCTCGATCGCGGCCTGCCACGAGCCGAACAGCCCGCATGCGCGGTTGTAGAGCCAGCCGTCCTCGCGGCGGACCGCCGCCGCGTTCAGCGGCGCCTTCGACTTCCGCCGGCGACGGATTTCGCGGACAATGTCGGCCTCAGTCTGTAATTTGCGACGGGTAGAGGAAGGCATGGCTCAGCGCCCCGTGGGGCGCGCGACAGGGGGACCCAAGCGGTACATTTGGGGCTCAGATATTCGGCTAGTATAGCTGCCCCGTAGCGGGTGTCAACCACCTAAACGCATGGCGAAAGCCGAATGACGAAAAAAGCCCGAAACCGGGAATAAGCATCGGCAAAGAAATAACTGTCCGATGTCCCCTCTCCCTGGGTGGGAGAGGGTAGGGTGAGGGGGAAGAAAATGCGCCAGTTATTTCTTTGCCGATGCTAAGTGGCTCTCCCGTTTCTAAGTGCAGGCCGCTTCATTGTAGTAGGCACACGCCGTGTGCCGTCCCTGAACCAAAGGCTTTCTGCACTCAGAAACGGAAGAGCCGAATAAGTCAATGGCT
>SKZG01000244.1 GCA_007127495.1 Planctomycetales bacterium | reverse complement strand
TGAACTCCGACGACAGGTTCAACAGCGACACGCCGACGACCGGCCGCCCGTCGGCAGCGTCCTGCCGCCCGCATCCGGCGGTGAGCAGGGCGACGAGTGGAATGAGGGCGAGCAATTTCGTTGCATAAAGACGTGCTCGAGCCTTGACCAATTGCATCAGGTGTTCAAGGTCGCCAAGGCGTTCCAACTCGTCCGCCTCTTCAGGCGTCAACTGCCCTGCTTTGCTAAGTTCCATGAGTTGCCGGGCTCGACCCTGTGCCGCGTGCGATGGATGGAACTGAATGATGTCTTGCGGGCTGCTGCCGCGCGCAAACAGGTCGACCATCTCGTCGTATGCCTTTTCAGCAACTTGCATTGTCAATCCAACTGCCTCCCGTGTGTGTCTGGGTTCCACAAACCAACAATCGCCATTGTACGCTGGGACGAGCCTGGCAGCAACGGGCGTGCTTTTGGCCGCACGGGGCCGCCTTCGTCCAGGCAAGAGCCGTTGACCCATTGGGCATATTCCCCTGTGTGCCTCAAGATATCTGGAACACTCCCCTGTGAACGGCTACACTGCCACCTATGTTGACGACTCCGGGAGGTTCAGGGATAATAAAGACAGGACGATTGGCAGTTTTCGACGAGGAGGTACGCGACCATGATCAAAGCTGTCGTAAAAGGTGGACGTCTGGAAGTCGAAGTGCCGGCGGATTGGCCCGATGGCACCGAGGTCGAAGTGTGCCCGCTTGCACCAGGGATCGAGGACGACGCCGGAATGATGTCAGGCGAGGAAATCGCCGAGACGCTCGCGGCCATGGACCGAGTGGAGCCACTGGAAGTCACTGCGGCAGAACGGGCCGCGTGGGAAGCCGAACGAGCCGGCCGCACTCGACGTGAGAAGGCACGATTTCTCACTGCTTATTCCGCCGGTCGAGCCAGACGGCGCCTACAATGATACACCCTTTGACAATCTGCTGGTAATAGGAGGATACGTTGAGCAGGTCGAGGCCGTTGTTGATGACCCCCATGAGCAGGGCCCCGAGCAACGTGCCGCCCACGCCGCCCACGCCGCCCGAAAGGCTCGTGCCGCCGATGACCACGGCCGCGATGGCGTCGAGTTCGTACGCGATGCCGGCGTTCGGCTGGCCGGCGGTGATGCGGGCGGCCAGCACCACGCCGGCCAGCCCGGCCATGGCGCCGCACGCCGTGTACGCGAACAGCTTGACCCGGCCCACCGCGATTCCGGCGGCGCGGGCGGCGTTCTCGTTCCCGCCTACGGCGTAAACGTAGCGGCCCAGCCGCGTGTTGGCCAGGAACCACCACGAGCCGGCCGCTACGCCGCCCAGGATGAGCACCGGAATGGGAACGCCGGCCAGATCGCCGCCAAGCTGGGCGAAGTCCGGGCTCATGTTCGACACCGGCCGGCCGCCGCTGACGACCAGCGCCAGGCCGCGGGCGACGGTCATCATGCCCAGCGTGGCAATGAACGGCGCCACCCGGCCCCACGTGACGACCAACCCGTTGACCGCCCCGCACGCCCCGCCGGCCAGAATGCCCAGCAGTATGGGCACGAACACCGGGTACTCGCCCGGTCGGGCGAACGTGGCGGCCACCACGCCGGCGAGCGCCACGACCGAACCGAGCGACAGGTCGACCCCGCCGGTCAACAGCACGTACGTTACCCCGACGGCCAGGATGCCGTTGATGGAAATCTGCCGCGCCACGTTGATCGTGTTGCCGGGTGTGGCGAAGTTGGGCGTCATCACCGCCAGCGACGTGCAAATGACGACCAGGCCGACGACGATGCCGAAGCGCTGGAGCCACGGCCCGACCGAGGCCAGCGGCGGCACCCGGCGGCCGGGCGATGTCTCAGGCGGGCATGGCATGCTTCAGCACCTCCTCCTGCGACGTCCCGCTCGGATCCAACTCGGCCGCAACGCGCCCCTGCCGCATCACCAGCAGCCGGTCGCTCAGCGCCAGCACCTCGGGCAATTCCGACGAGATGAGGATCACGGCCTTTCCCTCCCGGGCCAGCCGGGCGATGATTCCGTACACTTCCCTCTTCGCGCCCACGTCGATGCCTCGCGTCGGCTCGTCGAGGATGACGATGTTCGGCTCGGCCATCAGGGTGCGGGCGATGACCACCTTCTGCTGGTTGCCGCCGCTGAGCTGGCCGACCGGCTGGCGGTCGGTCGCGGTGCGGATATGGAACCGGCGGATGCCGGCCGTCGCCGCCGCGGCCTCGCGACGGTGCCGCACCACCGGGCCCGCGCAGCACGCCCGCAACGACGCCAGCGTGATATTCTGCCGCACGCTCAACGTCGGCACCAGCCCGTACCCTTTGCGGTCCTCGGTAACCATGCCGATGCCGCACCGCATGGCGTCGGCGGGGCGTCGGATGCGTACGGGCTTTCCGCGAACGAGGATGGCGCCGCAGTGGGCCGGTTTGAGGCCGAACAGGGCTTCGGCCACTTCGGTCCGGCCCGCGCCCATCAGCCCGGCCAGCCCGAGCACTTCGCCCCGGCGCACCTCGAACGAAACGTCGTGAAACGCTCCGGCCCGCCCCAGCCCGCGAACCGCCAGGGGAACGGGTTCCACTTCGGCGGCATCGTCCGGGCGCGTCGTCGCGGGCGGCGGTTGTTGCCGCCGGCGGCCCTTCTCCGACTCTTTGTCCTCGACGCTTGCCGCAAACATCGGCTTCAACTCCCGCCCGACCATCAGGCCGATCAATCGCTCTTCGTCCAACTCGCCCGCCGGGCGGGTTGCCACGTGCCGGCCGTCGCGCAGCACGGTAACGGTTTGCGCGACGCGGAACACCTCGTCCATGCGGTGCGTGATGTACACGATGGCCGCGCCCTGGCGCCGGAGCGTGTCGATAACGCGGAACAGCGCCTCGACTTCGTGGCCCGAGATGGCCGCGGTGGGCTCGTCCATGATGACGATTCTCGCGTTGCAGCCAAGCGCTTTGGCGATTTCGACCGTTTGCATTTGCGCGACGCTCAGGTCGCGCATGCGGCGGCGCAGCGGCACGTCGGCGCCGAGCAGCCCCAGCAGCCGGCCGGCCTCCTCACGCTGCGCCCGCCGATCGATCCGTCCCAGCAGCCGCGACGCCGGCTCGCGGCCCAGCGTCACGTTCTCGGCCACGGTCAGATCGGGGATGGGCATCAGTTCCTGGTGGATCATGGCGATGCCCAGCCGCATGGCCTCGTGCGGCGAGCGGATGGCAACGCGCCGCCCGTGCAGGCGGATTTCGCCGGTGTCCGGGGAGTGCAGCCCGGCCAGCACGCGCATGAGCGTCGACTTCCCCGCCCCGTTCTCGCCCATCAGCGCATGCACCTCGCCCGCGCGCAGCGCCAGTGAAACATCGTCGAGCGCCTGCACGCCGGCGAACGCTTTGCTGATGTTGACGGCATCGAGGAGCGGCACGGGGGATTGTGGTACCTGGGGCATCCCGTTGGAACCGATCACTCACCCCGAATACGCTTGGGCAGGGTGACGAATGGATAGGAAAAATTGGATTCTTGCCACAGAAGCGAAGATAGACGGGAGGAAATGGAAAGTCAAGGGGTGCAAGCGGGGTGCAAGCGGGGTTCTTAATGCGGCGGTCACGCTCGCCCCAGGCTTTCGAGGCTCCCCAGCCACTGGCTGAAGTGGGGGCACTTCTTGCGAATCTTCGCGAGCCCAATCGTTTCGGCCATTTGGGGCCCGATGGTAGTCTTCGCGTCCTCGTAGTCGCAGAACTGTGCGATGATCCGCTTCGAGGGGGCCGTGTGCTCCCCGTCATCGATGAGTTCGGGATCAGTGGGGCCCTCCGCCGATCACGTTCTTGAGTATCGCCATGTACCCGGTCCTTCAACTGGCAGCATCTTTGCCTTGCACCTCGCGCTCGGCGATGAGGTCCTCGAGGCGTTCTTTCTCGCGGGTCAGCTCCTCGAGCGACATGCCGCGTTCGTCCTTCACGCCGGTTTGCGGCAGGTTGATTCCCTGCTGCCGGAGCCACTGGTCCACCTTCTGCTGGTTCTGCTTGTACAGGTACAGTCCCACCGCGGCGGCCCCGACACCTACGACAAAACCCGTTACATGATCTGTGGTCACTGCCATCGTATTCTCCTCTCGTTTTTCGGATGGTTGATAGGTTCGGCCGGTGAAGGCCGTGGTCTATTTTCTTGATGACTCGGCATTTATCGGAAACGTATGGGAATGCCGTCGCGGTGCCGGCCGTAGCCTTCCAGGACTTCGCCGTGCACGCGCGAAACGTCGTGCAACTCGTCCCACAGGCTGCGCAGCCCGTGGGCGCCGCCGCCGGTCATCGCGTACTTCAGCATGCTGTTAAGCAGGCCGACGATCCCCAATCGCATGCGGTCCGGCGCGTCGGCATCGGGCGCGACGACCAACTCGTATCGCGGCGCTTCGTCCTCCCGGCCCGGAATGGGAAGGGCCTGGACCTCGGCGCCGATTGCGGGCGTTTCGGCCAGGTGCCGTCCGAAGGTCGTCAGCCACGTGACCGCCGACGCGCCCAGCACGTTGCCGCGCACCAACGAGGCGGCCAGGTACGCCAGGGCCAGCACCTCCGGGTCGAAGTCCCCCCGGGCGCGGAACTCGCGCCAGCCGTGCTCGGCCACCGACCACGCCGTGGCCAGGCCGGCAAGCCACTGGGCGCCGTCGGTATCCTTCCCCCGCGGGTTCAGCCACCGCAGCGCCAGTGCCGCTCCCAGCCCCAGCCCGGCCAGCACGGCCGAGTTCTGCAACACGGCCTGTTCCGGCGCGGCCAGCAGGCGCACAGGCCGTCCACCCTGGTCCAGCGCGAAGCGAAACGCCACGCGTAGCGTGATTTCCTCGGCCGTGACCTCGTGCGGGTTGAAGCGGACCAGCAGCGAACCGGTGCGGGGCGTGTAGCCGATTTCGCCCATGCCCGCGTGCTCTCGCAGGAACGCAAACGCCGCCTCCGGATCGTCCAGCGGGCGTGAGAGGCGCAGCCGCACCCGCCCCGGCAGGGTGTGTGCCACAGTGACGACCGGCTTGGCGTGGCGGTTCATCGGTGGCGTTCCTCCACGTCGTGCAAGAGCAGCCGCGACGAATTGAGCACCACGGCCACGGTGCAACTGTTGTGCAGCACGGCGCCCCAGAACACCGGCAGCACGCCCACGGCCGCCAGCACGATGCCCAGGCTGTTCACCCCAATGGCCGTCAGGAAGTTCTGCCGCACCACGTTCATCGTCTTGCTGGCCAGGTGGACGACGGCGGGGATCATCAGCGGGTCGTCGCCGGTGACGGTGATGTCGGCCGCTTCCATGGCGATGTCGGTGCGGCTGCCGCCCATGGCGATGCCGACGTCGGCGTAGGCCAGCGCCGGCGCGTCGTTGATCCCGTCGCCCACCATCACCACGTGCGTGCCGCGCGACTGGAGCTTCAGCACGGTTTCGGCCTTGTCGTCGGGCATCACTTCGGCTTCAAAACGGTCCATGGCCATGCGGTTGGCCACGATCTCGGCGTGCTGCTCCACGTCGCCGGTCAGCAGGATGATGTCGTCCATGCCGATGTGCCGCAGCCGGTTGATCGCCTTCTTCATGTTTTCGCGCAGGCTGTCCTGCACGCCGAGCACGCCCAGCAGGCCCTCGTCGTCGGCCACGTACACGATGCTCTCGCCGGTGCGCGCCAGGCGGTGGACGGGCTCGGCGGCAGGGGCCAGGTCGACGCCCTGTTCGAGCATGAACCGCCGGCTGCCCACCCGGATGCGGCGGCCGGCCACCTCGGCCTCGACACCCCGGGCCGTGTATACCTGCGTGTTCGAGTGCGGCGGAACCGGCAGGCCGGAGCGGCGCACCTTGTCCACGATGGCCACCGCCAGCGGATGCGTGCTCGACTCCTCGGCGGCGGCGGCAAGCTGCAACAGACCCTGGCCGGATACGCGCCCGTCGGCCGGCGTCACGCTCATCACCTGCGGC
>SKZG01000418.1 GCA_007127495.1 Planctomycetales bacterium | reverse complement strand
TCGGCAGGAATCAGGGAGGTCGTTTTCTTCTTGGCCATAAGCTTTCCTCGTGTCAATGGTGGCAAGCACACTCTCACCGACCCCGGCCGTCGATCTCCGGCAGGTCGATGCCGAGGGCCCTGATCTTCCGGTACAGCGTGCTGGCGTCGATACCGAGATCGCGGGCCGATTCTTTCCGGTTGCCTTTCCGGCGCCGCAGCGTCTCGGTAATGAGGAACCGCTCCATGGCGGCGAGGGTCAGCGGGTGCGATTCGCCGCGGCCGTCCGCCGACGGCGGGCGCAGCTCCGGCGGCAGGTGGCCGAGTTCGATCAGCCCGCCGCGGCACAGAACGAACGCCTGCTCGATGATGTTCTCCAGTTCGCGGACGTTGCCGGGGTAGTCGTGCTCCATCAGGCGCGCCATCACCTCGTCGGATACGCCCGCGATGTCCTTCCCTTGCAACCGATTGAACTTGGCAATCAGATGATCGACGAGCAGGGGAATGTCCTCGCGTCGCTCGCGCAGCCCCGGAAGTCGCAGGTGAACCACGCGGACGCGGTAGTAGAGGTCGTCGCGGAACCTGCCCGCCCGAACGAGCGTGTGCAAGTCCTTATTGGTCGCCGCGATGATGCGCACGTCGACGGGCACCGACTCGACCCCACCGAGGGGCTCGACCACCCGCTGCTGCAACACGCGCAGCAGTCGCACCTGCATGGCCTGCGACACATCGCCAATTTCGTCCAGAAAGATGGTCCCGCCCTCGGCCAGCGCGAACCGGCCGGGCTTGTCGCGTTTCGCGTCGGTGAACGCGCCGGCCTTATGTCCGAACAGCTCGCTTTCCAGCAGCGTATCGGGCAGGGCGCCGCAATTGACGGCCACGAACCGCTTCCGTTTTCGTGGCGAGAGGTTGTGAATGGCTCGGGCGAACAGTTCCTTGCCCGTGCCGCTGGGCCCTTCGATGAGCACGGTGCTGCTGCTGGCGGCGAGTTGCGGTACGAGTTCGAACAGGCGCAGCATGGCGGGGCTGCGGCCGATGATGTCCTCAAACGTGTATCTGGCCCGAAGCTCCTTCTGAAGCTGCTCCACCTCGCTGAGATCCTGAAACGTTTCCACCCCACCGGCCACCGCCCCCTGCGCGTTCAACAGGCGTGCCGTGGAAATGCGAATCGGCACGCGGCGGCCGTCCTGGTTGACGATGTGGGCCGTGGCGTTGACGATCGGCCGGCCCGTGGTCAAGGTCCGGCGCAGGGGGCAGTTCGTCTCGCATAGGTTCGCGCGGAACACCTCGCAGCAGGGGCTGCCGAGGGCCGCCCCGCGCGCCACGCCGGTGATGCGTTCGGCCGCCTTGTTGAAGGCGGTGATTCGCCAGTCGAGGTCGACGGTGAATACGCCCTCGTTGATCGAGTCGAGAATGGCGGCTTCGCGATGCTGCTGTTTCTGGCGGGCGTGCATGGTTTTCTCCTTGAACTGTAAGCGGCGGCACGTTGTAGTTGCCAAACAGCGCTCCAACGACGCAAGGTCGGCCGTGGCGTTGACCGTTTGGCTTTCTCGATTGGGGCTATCGATTCGGCCTGCTCGCGGGCTATCCGCACTATGGCCCGCTGAGCATGTTGCCGAGGTATTGTGCAGTGGCCGACTCGGGACACCGGGCCACCATTTCCGGGACTCCCCGAGCCACGACCCGGCCGCCGGCGTCGGCGGCGCCGGGGCCGAGATCGATGATGTAATCGGCCGCCTTCATCATTTGCAGGTTATGCTCCACCACAATCAGCGAGTGCCCAACGGCCAGCAGCGCGTCAAAGCAGTCGAGCAGTTGCACGACGTCGGAGAAGTGCAGCCCGGTGGTCGGCTCGTCGAGAATGAACAGGCATCGGCCTCGTTTGGCGCTCGACATGTAGGCGGCCAGCTTCAGCCGGTGGGCTTCGCCGCCGGAAAGCGTATTGGCCGGCTGTCCAAGCCGGACGTAGTCGAGCCCGACATCGATCAGCCGCTTCAGGCGCGCTTGCACTTTCGGCCGGCCGCGGAAGAAGGTGAACGCTTCCCGCACGGTCATGTCGAGGACGTCGGCGATGTTGCGGCCGCGGTAGGTCACCTCGAGGATGTCGCCGCGGTAACGGCGGCCGTCGCACGCGGCGCACTTCATGAACACGTCGGCCAGGAACTGCATATCGACCTGGATGTGACCGTCGCCGTTGCATTCCGGGCAGCGCCCGCCATCTACGTTGAAGCTGAAGTGCCCGGCCGAATACCCTCGCGTGCGGGCTTCCAGGGTTCCGGCGAACACGGCGCGTATCTCGTCGAACGCTTTCAAGTACGTTACCGGATTGCTGCGCGGCGTGCGGCCGATGGGGCTTTGATCGACCAGGATCACGTCGTCGAGCTGGCCGTCGCCGTACACGTCGTCGTAGTCGAGCGGCTTCGGAGCGTCTTTGCGCAAGCGGCGGCACAGCGCCGGGAAGAGAGTGTCTTGCACCAGCGTGCTCTTTCCGGAGCCGCTAATGCCCGTGACCAGGCACAGCAGGCCCAGGGGAAATTCGACAGTCACATTGTTCAGATTGTTGCCGCGCGCTCCGGCCAATCGAATCCAACCGTGGTCGGGCGCGCGGCGGCCGGTGCCGTGTGCGATGCCGCGCCGGCCGGCCAGATAGTCGCCGGTCAAGCTCGTTTCGCACCGGAGCATTTCGTCGGGCGTTCCCTGAAAGACAATGCGTCCGCCGCGCTCGCCCGCTCCCGGACCGATCTCGATGACTTCGTCGGCGGCGCGAATGACGGCCTCTTCGTGTTCGACCACCACGACGGTGTTATCGCGGTCGCGCAGCCGGCGGACGGCGCCCAGCAGTTGGCCCACGTCGCGCGGATGGAGCCCGATGGACGGCTCGTCGAGCACGTACAGCATATTGACCAGGCTGGAGCCCAGCGCCGAGGTCATGGCAACGCGGCGCAATTCACCCCCGCTAAGGGTCCGGATCGCCCGGTCGAGCGTAAGGTAGTCGAGCCCGACCTGCTCCAGATACCCCAACCGGTTCTCGACCTGTTCGAGCATCATGCGTCCGACTTGTCGCTCCTGATCGTCGAGCGCCAGGTTCGCGAAAAAGGTCTTTGCGTCCGCCACTTTCATCGCAGTCAGGTGCGCGATATTCCGTCCGCCCACACGCACGGCGAGTGCCTCCGGTCGGAGCCGGGCGCCGCCGCACGTGGCACACGAACGGTAGCTGCGCCATCGGCTGAGAAATACGCGAAGATGCATCTTGTACTTCCGCCGTTCCAGCCACGCGAAGAAGCCGTCAAGCCCGCCGAAATTCCGCTCCGGCACGCCGTGGCGAATCAGTTCGATATGCCGCGAGTCGAGCGAGTGGAACGGGACGTCGAGCGGGATTTCGTAGTCACCGGCCAGGGCGATCAGTTCCTCGAGTTCGTGGGCGTAGGCCGGGCTGTTCCACGGTGCGATGGCGCCCTCGCGAATCGACTTGCTTGCGTCGGGCACGACAAGGTCCATATCGACGCCGATGACATTGCCGAACCCTTCGCATTCGGGGCAAGCGCCGAGCGGGTGATTGAAGCTGAAAAGCCGAGGTTCGGGTTCGGCAAACTCCCGGCCGCACTGCTCGCACACGAGCCGGGAACTGAACCCGAGAAGCCGCCACGGCCGGCCGTCGATCGGCACACAGTGGGTGGGCAGGATTTCCGACGGTTGCGAATCGGCGATCAATGCGTAACACCGTCCGTTGCCCTTCTGGAAGGCGGTTTCCAGCGAGTCGCGTACCCGGCCTGCGTCGCCCCCGGCGGTCAGGCGGTCGACAATCACGTACACGATGGGTTCCGCCGGGGCGGCGGACGGCGAATCGAGCGCGATGGTCCGGCCGTCGGCCACGGCGCGAATGAAGCCGTCTTCGCGTAGTGCCCCGATAAGCTGTTCGAAGGGCAGTTCGGCCACCGGTTCGACCCGAAACGCCACCATGTAGCGGCTGCCCGGCGGCAGCCCGGCAAGCGACTCGGCGGCGCTTTGCGGCGTATCGCGGCGCACCTCGCGCCCGCACCCATTGCACACCACCCGGCCGATCTTGGCAAACAGCAAGCGGAGGTAGTCGTAGGTTTCCGTGGCGGTGGCGACGGTCGACCGGCTGGATCGGCTGCCGTTACCCCCCGTCACGGCGATGGCCGGCGGGATGCCGTCAATACGATCGGCTTCGGGTCGTTCGAGCCGCTGGAGAAACTGGCGGGTGTAGGCGGAAAAACTTTCGATATACCGCCGTTGGCCCTCCGCATAGAGGGTGTCGAGCGCCAAACTGCTCTTCCCGCTGCCACTGAGCCCGCATAGGACAACCAGCTTATTGTGGGGAATATCGAGGTCGATGCCCTGAAGATTGTGGACCTCGACCCCGCGCAATTCGATGCTGCCCGCCGCGGTCATTCAGGTTGTCTCCAAAAAAACATGGCTCTTGCGCTTTCATGACGGCCGCCTCCCCACTTGGCAGTTGCGGCCGTCTACGCGATAACCATATTGTATTGTTGATTCAAACATCGGTCCACCGGGAGAAACCCGGAAGCGCACACTATGGAACTCGCGGGATGCCGTGCGACCGTCATGGGGCTGGGCCACTTCGGTGGCGGGGTTGCGGTGGCTCGCTGGCTGGCAGCGCAAGGGGCCGAGGTGACCGTGACCGATCAGGCTGCCGCGCACCAGCTCGTCTCCTCCCTGGAACAACTCGCCGAGGTGCCCATCGCCCGGTATCGATGGGGCGGCCACCGCGAGGCCGATTTTCTTGACATCGACCTGCTGGTGGTCAATCCGGCGGTCCGGCCGGGCAATCGCTTCGTCGAAATGGCGCGCCAGGCGGGTGCCCGCATCACTACGGAACTCGAGTTGTTTCTTCAGCACAACCCGGCCGGCACGATCGGTATCACCGGAAGCAACGGGAAATCGACGACGGCGGCCATGCTCGCTGCAATCCTTCGCGCCGACGGGCGGAACGCGTGGCTGGGTGGCAATTTGGGTGGAAGCCTGCTGGAGCACCTCGACGCGATGGAGCCCCGCGATTGGGTCGTCCTGGAGATGAGCAGTTTCCAACTGGCACGCCTGGGGCCGACGGCGCCGCCGCCCCGCGTTGCGATCGTCACGTCTTTTGCGCCCAACCATCTCGATTGGCACGGCGACCTCGCCCACTATCGGGCGGCCAAGCGGTCGCTGTTCCTCCGGCAGTCCGAAAGCAACCTGACCGTGCTCAACACGCTCGATGCCGAAGTGGCTACGTGGCTACCGATGGTTCAAGGCAAGCAGGTTGCGCTGCCGCCGCTGGGCGACCTTCCGTCCCTGCGCGTACCCGGATGGCATAATCGCGCCAATGCCGCGTGCGCCGCCGCCGCCGCCGACGCGCTGGGCTGCTCCGCCGGCGCCATTCGGCAGGCGCTGGGTCGGTTTTGCGGGCTTCCTGAACGGCTGGAGCTTCTTGCAACCCTAGGCGGCGTCAGGGTTTACAACGATTCCGCGGCAACCACACCTGAGTCGACGCTTGCCGCGCTCACGGCAATTCGCGAACCGATTTGGCTCCTTGCCGGCGGCCACGACAAGGGGCTCAGCCATGCCTCGTTGGCTGCCGAGATTGCCGAACGATGCCGCGGCGCGGCGTTCTTCGGCAGTGCGCGAGAACGATTGCGAGAACACGTCACGGCGTGCGGTTCCGCAACGTCATGCACGACGGTCGAAAGCTTACCCGAAGCGTTTGCCTGGTGTTGGGAACGCGCGCGGCCCGGCGAAGCGATTCTCCTTTCACCTGCTTGTTCGAGCCACGATCAGTTCCTCAATTATCGGCATCGGTCCTCGGTATTCCGAACGCTTGTCGAAACGCAACCCAAACGTTATAACCGATAGGAGCATGCTGCGGAGAAAAAAATATCGCGCCGCGTTGCGAACCCCTATTGACAGACCATGGTGGATTGATATAGAACG
>SKZG01000222.1 GCA_007127495.1 Planctomycetales bacterium | reverse complement strand
TATTTCTAGGCCGACGGATTGGAAATAAGCTCGGTTGCGGCTTGTGCAGCCCCACCATCGAATGACGCGACCTCGACCCACCCTACGTAGATGAATAATCCGGGTGAGGCCTTTGACGCGCCCCACGGCGCGATTTTGCCCGAATGTGGAGTCAGCCACTAACTTTCTTTCCCACCTCTGGGTGATGTTGACCAGACAGGGCACCCGCTGCTCCTGCTTGAGTTTGCGGGCTGCATCAAGAATGCGGGCCTTGTCGGCCGATACCTTTGTGGTAGAATAATCGGTTGACGCTGCCTTCAATTGCAAAGGTTCTTCCGTTTCTAAGTGCCAGACAGCCCTTGTTTTCGAGACGGCACACGGCGTGTGCCTATTACAGTGGAGCGGCCTGCACTTCGGAACGGAAGAGCCATTGCAATTGCTAGGTGGTGTCACGGACACCCGCCCCCGCCTCACCGGGGAGCCGTTTTGCAAGTTGAATTGTACCTGGGTGTCAACAGGGACAATCAGACAGACAATCCGACAATCCGAACGGCAAGAAAAGCCCTGAAAACAAGGCACAAGGCGCCGTAGCCAAGTGGCTAAGGCAGCGGATTGCAAATCCGCCATCGTCGGTTCGAATCCGACCGGCGCCTCTTCGCGAAAGTCCTTTCGTGGCGCGGGGTTACGTCCGTATCCGAAGGCCTCTTCGGCGGGGGATTTTGCCCGCCCTATTCGATTTGTCGCAACCGTTCACGGGCCGGAAGTGGCGTTTTCTCGGCTTTAGGCGAAGGGGGACCGTGCCATTTTCGCGGCCGAAACGGTGCCTGAGCGGACCAAACGCCCCTGTAGCTCAATTGGATAGAGCATCGGCCTTCTAAGCCGAATGTTGCAGGTTCGAGTCCTGCCGGGGGTGCTTCTTTCCACTCTTCTTGGTGGACTTTCAGGCCCGATGCGCGGCATGTCGCGCGGCGCTGCGAGGTGGAAAAGCTGCTGCACGAGCAGGGATGGCCCGCCGGTGCGGCAACATCCCTTACGAGCAGGCAGATTTTCAAGTTCCCGATCCGGGCGAAATGCGGTATATTGTCCCTGGAGGAAACCGGTGCTTCCGTTTCCAGGTGCGGAGAGTTCTTGTTTCAGGGACGGAACACGGCGTGTGCCTGCTACAATCGAACGGCCTGCACCTGGAAACGGAAGATCAGGAAACCGTTCAGAGGACGGCCGAAGGGGATAGTTGCGCGTCAACGATTGCCCCACGCCAACAGACCCCATTGCCACTCCCCTGCTAATCGGGATTTTTCATGACAAAACGTAGGTCGGTTAAGCAGCGAGAACGCCATTCCAAGGCCGCGGCGGCTGCACCGCCAGCCGGTACCCGGCGGGAGAAGGGTCAGGCTGACGTCCACCGGAAACCGGGGCTGTTTTCCCAGGCCGCTATTCGCGAAACGGTCGAATCGGTCGTCATTGCCTTCGTCTTGGCGTTTCTGTTTCGGACGTTCGAGGCCGAGGCGTTCGTGATCCCCACCGGCTCGATGGCCCCGACCCTGATGGGACGGCACAAGGACGTGGAGTGTCCGGCGTGCGGGCATTGGTATCCAATCAGCGCCAGCGAGGAGATCGACCAGGAAACGGGCCGCCCCAGCGGGCACCATGTTCGGGCGGGCACATGTCCGATGTGTCGCTACACGGCCGACGTGGGGCCCGGCAACCCGCAACGAAAGACCTACCGCCCCTACAGTGGCGACCGGATCCTCGTCGGAAAATTCGCCTACCAGTTCAAGGAACCGCAACGTTGGGACGTGGCGGTGTTCAAGTATCCGGGCAATGCGGTGACGAACTACATCAAGCGGCTGGTCGGGCTTCCTGGCGAGACGGTGGTCATCCGCGACGGCGACATCTTCATCGTCCCTCCCGGCGAGCCGGATCGGCTGGAAATCGCGCGCAAACCGCCGTCGAAGTTACTGGCGATGCTCCAGTTGGTTTTCGACAACCGGTACATGCCGGCGATTGCGGCGTACGGGCTCCCACTGCGTTGGGGGCCTGCGGCGCCGCCCGGGAGCCCCGGCCGGTTCGAGGCCGTCGACCCGGACGGCTGCTTGGAGTTCCAGACCGACGGTTCGGCCCCTGGCGAAACCTGGCTGGGGTACGAGCATCGTGTGCCTTCGTTCAACGACTGGCGCGCCATCGAGCGCGAGGGTCGCCTTCGGGCGGGCCGACAGCCGCCGCCCCAGCTCATTCGCGACTTCGCGGCGTACAACACCAGCCGAAGCCGCGCCGCGCAACCGCCGCGCGACGACGTATTGGGCGCGCATTGGGTGGGCGATCTGGCGATGGAATGCACGATCGACGTACAATCGGAAACCGGCGAGGTGATTCTGGAACTGGTCGGCGGCGGAGAACGCTTCCAGGTCCGATTCGACGTCGCGACCGGCGAAGCCGCCCTCTCGATCGGAAGCCGGCCCGACTGGCGCCCCACGGCATCGACCCGTGTGCGCGGGCCGGGCAAGTACTCGCTCCGTTTCGCCAATTGCGACAACAAACTCTACGTTTGGGTGGGCAATCGGTTTATCGAGTTCGATATGCCCACCACCTACGCGGCACTGGGCAACGACGACCCGACCGAGGCCGACTTGCAGCCGGCCGCCGTCGGTTCGCGCGGCGCCGCGTTGCGGGTCGCGGATTTGCGGCTGTTGCGCGATATCTACTATATTGCGGCCAGTAGCCGGGACGCCATGAAAACCCTCGGAAATCCTTGGAACGGACCCGCAGCCGATGCGCCCGACATGTGGGTCGAGCGGAGCGAGCGACGCCAAGAAGCCTTTCGTTTGAAAGAGGACCAGTTCTTCATGCTGGGCGACAACAGCCTGCGCAGCAAGGACGGCAGGCTCTGGGCGGTGCCCGGTCCCCAAGGGCCGGATCATCATGTCGACCGCGATGCGCTCATCGGGAAGGCCATTTTTATCTATTGGCCCGATTCGAGGCACCGCATTCCCGGAACGCCGATTCCATTTCCTTACTTCCCAAACTTCCCGCGAATGGGATTCGTTCGATAGGATGTCAATATGCTTGAAGTCCACGGATTGGTCAAAACGTACGGAACCCGACGTGTGGTCGACCAGGTCGACTTCCAGGTGGAACAAGGCGAGATCGTCGGGCTGCTCGGACCCAACGGTGCGGGGAAGACCACCTGCTTCCGCATGACCTGCGGAATGATCGAGCCGAACGCCGGCACGGTGATTCTCGGCGGTCAGGACGTGACCAACTGGCCGATGTACCGCCGTTGCCGCGCCGGGGGCATGGGCTATCTGGCCCAGGAGTCGAGCGTCTTCCGAAAGCTCACCGTCGAAAAGAATTTGCTCGGCGTGATGGAAATGCTCGGCTTCAGCCGGAAGCGGCGGCGCGCGCGATGCGAAGAGCTGCTCGACCAGTTCGACATCGCGAGGCTTCGCAAATCGCTTGCCATGTCGCTTTCCGGCGGCGAGCGGCGACGGCTGGAAATCGCCCGATGCCTCGTGTCGAACCCGAAGCTCATCCTGCTCGATGAGCCTTTCACGGGCATCGATCCGGTTACCATTGCCAGTATCCAACGGATCATTCGCGCGCTGCGCGAAGCCGGGATTTCGATCCTGATTACCGATCACCAGGTCCGGGAAACCCTGCAAATTACCGACCGCAGTTACGTCATCAAAGACGGGCAGGTGCTTTGCCACGGCAAGCGCGACGAGGTGCTCTCGCACGCCGAGGCGCGGAAATACTACTTTGGCGAAGACATGGACATGGGCCACGGCACGCCGCCCCGGCCGCACGCGCAGCCGGCCCCGGCCGCCGACGCGACGGGCCGGATTCCCACCAGGCCGGTCCGACGGCGGGCCTGATCGGCCCCGTGCCGCGGCTGCCGCAGAACGGCCGCCGAGGCCCTGAAACCCCGCGCGCCCGGCGCCTGCCGGGCGGTGAACACGTACCGGGCCCCGACATGGACACCGCAGACAAGACGCCGACGCAACGACTGGCCACACCGGTGCAATATCTTAAGGGCGTGGGGCCCGCACGGGTCGATCTGCTCGAACGCCTCGGCCTGCGGACGGCGGCCGACATTCTCTTCCTGTTCCCTCGCGATTACCAGGACCTGACCGATCAGCGGGCCATCGGCGAACTGGAGGAGGGAAAATTCCAAACCATCTGCGGCGTGGTCGAGGACATCGAGCTGCGCGGTACCCGCGCCGGAAGAACCGTTCTCGGTGTGCTGGTGCGCCAGGGGGCCGTTTTCCTACGCGCGCTGTGGTTCAACCAGCCGTTCATGCGCGAGAAGTTCACACTTGGCCAGCGAGTGATGCTTTCGGGCAAGCCAAAATACGAGGGCATGATGTGGCGCATGAATCATCCCCGCGTCGAGCCACTGGCCGACGAGGACGAGGATCCCGCCGGGCGCATCCTGCCGGTGTACCCGCTCACCGAGGGCCTGCACCAGTGGGAAATGCGTCGGATCGTGCGTCAGGCGCTGGACGACTACGGCGCGCTTCTCGAAGAGGCCTTCCCCGACGACTACCTCCAGCGGCACGATCTGTGGCCGCTTGCAGAGGCGCTGCCGCAAATCCACTTTCCCGACAACCAGCCAAGCCTTGCGGCGGCCCGTCGACGGTTCGTGTACCAGGAGCTTTTCATCTTGCAGCTTGCGCTGGCGCTGCGCCGGAAGCAACAGGACGATGCCCGCCGTGCCCCGGAACTGGCCGCCACGGCGAAGATCGACGCCCGCATCCGGCGGTTGTTCCCTTTCGAGTTGACCCCGGGGCAGGAGCAGGCCATTGCCGAAATCGCCGCCGACATGGCCCGTGCGAAGCCGATGAACCGCCTCCTTCAAGGCGACGTGGGCAGCGGCAAGACCATCGTGGCCGTGTACGCGATGCTGCTGGCCGTCGCACACGGCTATCAGGCCGTGCTCATGGCGCCCACGGAAGTTCTCGCGCGGCAACACGCCCAAACGATCCAGAAACTGCTCACCGGCGGCGAGGTGCGGTGGGGCGTGCTCACCGGCGGCCTGCCCGCCAAACGACGCAGCGCCCTGCTCGAACAAATTCGGGCCGGCGAACTGGACCTCGTCCTGGGTACGCAGGCGATGATCCAGCAGGATGTATCGTTCGCGAAGCTCGGGCTCGTTGTGATCGATGAGCAGCACAAGTTCGGCGTTCGCCAGCGGGCCACACTGAAGTATGCCGGGCCCGACCCACACTACCTCGTGATGACGGCCACGCCGATCCCCCGCTCGGTGACCATGACGCTTTTCGGCGACCTCGACATTTCCACGCTGCGCGATACGCCGCCGGGCCGGCAGAAGGTTCACACCTATCTGGCCGATGACGAGAAGCGGGAACGCTGGTGGGAGTTTTTCCGCAAGAAGCTCCGCGAAGGTCGGCAGGGGTTCGTCGTGACGCCGCTGGTCGACGAGTCGGAGCAGCTCGACGTGGCCAGCGTGCAAGAACGGTTCGAGACGCTTGCCAACGGGGAACTGGAGGCCTTTCGCGTGGGCTTGATCCACGGCCGCATGCCGCCCCCGGAAAAGGACGCCGTGATGGACGCCTTCCGCTGCGGCGAGCACCAGGTGCTCGTTTGCACCTCGGTGGTGGAAGTGGGGGTCGACGTGCCCAACGCAACGCTCATGACGATCGAGAGCGGCGAGCGGTTCGGCCTGGCCCAGCTTCATCAGCTTCGGGGCCGAATCAGTCGGGGGCGGTATCCCGGCTTCTGCTGCGTGTTTGCCGCAGCCCAAACAGAGGCATCGCAGAAACGCCTCGAAGCCTTTGCAAAGTCGACCGACGGCTTCAAACTGGCCGAGCAGGACTTCGCGCTGCGCGGACCGGGCGACCTGTTCGGCACGCAGCAGCACGGGCTGCCCCCGTTCCGCATTGCCGACTTGCTGCGCGACCGCGACCTGCTGATCGAAGCCCGGCACGACGCCACGCAGGTCATCGCCGCCG
>SKZG01000485.1 GCA_007127495.1 Planctomycetales bacterium | reverse complement strand
CGCCGGCTGGAATCCGGACGTCCTTGTCGATAATAGCCCGGCGGATCCTGGCGTAGCGGCCCACGTCGACCCGGTCGAACAGGATGGAACCTTCCACCTGCGCATAGCTGTTGATTCGCACCTGCGATCCCAAAATGCTACGTTTCACTTGGCCGCCGGAAGCGATCGAGCCCACGCACACGATGCTGTCGACCGCTTCGCCGCGGCGGGCGCCCTCGCCCTCCTCGGCGAATACGAACTTCGCCGGCGGCAGGTTCGGCATGTAGGTGCGAATGGGCCAACGCTGGTCGTACAGGTTCAGCAACGGGTCGACGGCCACCAGGTCCATGTTGGCTTCGTAGTAGGCGTCGACGGTGCCCACGTCGCGCCAGTAGGCTTCGCGCTTCCGGTTCTCGTCCATGAAGGGATAGGCGAATACGCGGGCCGAGTCGATGATCGCGGGAATCATGTCGCGCCCGAAATCGTGCGTGCTCATCCGTTGCGTGGCATCGAGGCACAGGTGTTCGAACAGGAAGCGGGCGGTGAACACGTACACACCCATCGAGGCCAGCGCATGGCCGGGGTCGCCGGGGATGGGTTTCGGATCGGCCGGCTTTTCCTCGAAGCCGATGATGCGGTAATCGGCGTCGACCTGCATGACGCCGAACTCGGTACACTGCAAGCGCTTCTCCCGCAGCGCCCCCACCGTCACGTCGGCGCCCGACTGAATGTGCGTCTCGACCAACTTCGCGTAATCCATCTTGTAGATGTGGTCGGCGGAGAGGATCACGACGTATCGCGGATGCTCTTTTTCGATCGTGTAGATGTTCTGGTACACGGCGTCGGCCGTGCCCTGATACCAGTGCTCGTCGATTCGCTGCTGGGGCGGCACCAGGTCGACGAATTCGCCCAACTCGCGGCACAGAAACCCGCGCCAACCCAGGTTCACGTGCCGGTCGAGGCTCATGGCCTTATACTGGGTGAGCACCAAAATCTTTCGGATGTCGCTGTTGATGCAATTCGACAGCGTGAAGTCGATGATCCGGTAGGCGCCGCCAAATGGGACGGCGGGCTTGGCCCGATCGCGGGTGAGCGGCTCCAGGCGGGACCCTCTGCCCCCGGCCAACACCACAGCCAGTACCTCGTTCATAGTGCATTCCCTGCTCGCGTGTGCGCTCGTTCCATCCCGCTCGGCTCAACTCGGCTCAACGGCACCTCGGGCTGAACGGAACCTGTCGACAACTACACTCGCCGCGTGCCGTTATTGTGCTTTTGTAGGATGGACATTCTTGTCCGTCTTCGCTTTGACGGGCTAAAGCCCATCCCACGCGAAGCGCAGTTTTAGGCCGCGGCAAGTATAACATTGTAACGCGCGGCAGCTTCGGCGGAAAGGCGCGGGGTTCCTGCTAGGCCATCTCGCGGCTGATCTGCTCGACTTGCCGGACGGCCTCTTCCCACGAAAGGCGCCGCATTTCGACGTTCAGCAGCGGATCGGGCAAATCGGCGTCGGCATCGGGATCATCCCGTATGCTGTCGACTTCGTCTTCCAGGGCGCTGAGCCATCCGGGCACTTCGAAGCCGGCGCCGGAGAGGTTTTCGGCAAAGGGCGCAATCTGCTCACGGAGTCGCTCAAAGGCCTCGCTGCCTGTTCCCGCACGCTGCTCGCGCACCGCCGGCCTCACGAGCGCGCGGAGCCGGTCGACGGCCAGCGGGCGCACGAACCTTTCGGCCAGTCGGTCGGCAATGCTGCGCAGGCGCATGCCGTACTCGCGGCCGAGTTCCTCGAAGCGGCGCAGATGCTCGTCAGCCAAGGGGGCTGATTGCTCCGCCACCGCCCGCTGCCACGCCTCGGCCGCGGGAATGCGGTTGCCGCGCACCAGCTCATCGTGAACGGCCGCCACCGGCAGCAAGTTCATGGCCACCCGCTGGTAGCTGCCCAGAACGCGAAGCTGGTCCAAGAACGTGTAGAGCAGCTCGCCCCGGTCGGATTGCGTGGTCGTGTTGTTGTAGTCGACGTACTCGGCATAGCTCTCGAGGATGATTTCGAGGATCAGTTCCAGGGCGCGCGCGGCGGTCTTCCGGGCGATACGGTGGTCGAGGTCGCGGATCAGGCGGAGGTCGCTCTCGCCGCCGCCCTCCTCGGCCAGTGCATCGAGATACGTCAGCACGCCTTCATGGAGAATGGCCCGCAGGTTGCCCGCATTCATTAGGAACCGCTGCGTGAACAGTTCATCGCCGTAGTCGAGGATGAACTGCTTGACCTCCTGCCAGCGTCGTTCGTCGTGCAAAGCCTCGACGGGCGAGAGCCGCAGCCCGCGACTGTGAGTGAACCACAGCCGCATCAGCGCTTCGACCAGGCGTTCCAGCAGGGCGATGACGGCGGGGTCGGAGGCTTCGGGCGCTTGGGCACTCCTCGATTGCGTCGCCTCGACCAGCGAGCGAACGATGCCGCGCAATCCGGCTTGGAAGAGGTGGTCGAACTCGGTGATCGCCCCCGGGCCGGCCGGATGGTCCAGTTCCATTTTCTGAGCGGTTTGGAGGATCTGTGCGGTTTCGGAAAGCATGCCCAAACGCGGCAAATAGGCCAGCAAGCGGAGCATCATCCACTGGATGCCGCGCGAGGCCACAATACGCTCCGGGTTCCCGCCCCGTGCCACGGCGACGAACAAGAGCGGGTGCTTGCGCAGTTTCTGCAAAAGTTTGCGCCAGCCGCGCCGCACGCCGCGGCAGTCGTTGCGAACCACCGCGCGCAGCACCTGCTCCATCGGCGCTTCCCATTCGGCGGCCGGATCGGCCGGGGGTGGCGAATGCATGGCCACGCGAATCAGACGCGCCGCGTCTGCGGTTTCCAGGCACGTGTTGGAAATCTGCTCCAGCAGCATCTCTTTCAGGGCCAGCCGGCGTTCGAATTCGGCCAAGGCTTCCGGCGTGCTGCGCGGGGCGGGAATCGGATAACGATGCACCGTCCGCAGCAGCCGCAGCAAGGCCTGGCGATTCGTTTCCGCGCGGGCGAGCCACCGGCCCAGTTCCTCGTCGCGGTCGGCCGTCTCGCTTGGCGCGGGGCCAAGCGCCGCTTGTTTCCAAAACTGGGCAACCATCCCCAGGAAGGAAAGCCGCCGCACGAGGCGTTCCGCCTCGAAGATCAGTTCCTCGTCGCTGCCGGCTAGCCCGGTGTCGAAAAGCGAACTATCGATGCCGTCGTCGGTGCTATCGCGGAAGGTGACGTTCTCGTACGCGGCGCCGTACAGCCCGCCAAAATCGTCCTCGTCGTCCTCGCCGTCCTCGCCGGCAAGCAGGTCGTCGGCGTCGGGATCGGCAGTGGTTGCGCCGGTTTCCGAGGCCGATTCCCGTGCCAACTCGAACTCGGGGCAATTCCAGTATTGCTCTGCGTTGGCTTCGATGTAGTCGAGGAACTTGCGCGCCAGCGGCCAGCGCTGTTCGGGCGGGGTCGGCGGCGCCGCCTTCCTGCGGCCGGAGCGGGGCTGCCAAAGCTGCTCCATCCACCGAAGCGCCAGGTCGTAGAAGGCATAGCCCTCCTCGGCCAAAGGGATCGCCTCGGACCGGCTGAGCCACTGCACCAGCAGGGCCATGGCGGCAATCGGATCGCCAAGTTCCAACAAGGCGTCAATCACCAGGGCGTAGGCCTTGGGTGAGCGAAGCTGTTCCACCCGGTCGCGCCAGAAGCCGAGGTCGCCGGCGGCGGTTCCCCCGGCATGCCATGCCCGCAACGCCTGCGCGACGTGTTCGGCCGACTCGCAGGTTTCGCGTCCGGAAATGCCTTCGTCGCCCACCACCTCGACCGTGGCGAATTGGTCCCACCACGCGGCGAGCGCGTCGAGGCGTTCCGCCGTCTGCCGCTCGGCTGCCTCGTTTCCCGCCGCCGCCGCTTCCTTGCGCACCTGCACAAGCAAGTCGAACAGCCCTCCGACGGTTTCCAACAATTCGTCAATGCGGAAATCGTGAACGCTGTTCTCAAGGGCCGGAAAGAGGCTGAACTGCCCGCCAAAACCCAGGATATTCCACGGATCGACCATGGCGCCGCAATGGATCGCTCGGTGCAGCAGGTCCTCCGCTTCGCCGACGGACTGCAGGGCCGCCTCCAACCGGCCGCCGTCCAGGTGCTGATCGGTTGCCACCATGCGGCATTCGATGTCGCAACTCATGCGCGCGGTGGCCACGGGCACGGTGCGCACCTGCTGCGCGGCGGCCTCGGTGGCCCCAATGCGCGCGTACAACAGGGCCAGGTGGATGTTTTGCAGTTGCTCGGCCCGCCGCAGCGTAATGTATTGATTGAAATGCTGGCGGGCGGCGCCGAACGGCTGGTGAAACCGCCGGGTCTCCTGCCGCAATCGCCGGGCGTGCCCGCCGCGAGTTCGCCGCAACAATTGATCGTAAAACTCGTCGCGATACATGGCGATGGATTGCACCAGGGTCGCCAGGGTCGTATTCGAATCGTGCGCGCCCGGCCGGTTCGCACTGACGCCGGCTCCCATCAGCATCGTGCAGGCCAGCACGGATGCCGCCTCGAACAACAGATCCTCGCGAGGCGCCTTTTCTTCCCGATCCAAACGGTCCAGAATCCCCTCCAGCGCAATGTGATGGACCACAAACCGCCGGGCGTAACCGCCCGTGTCGAGTCGGCCCAAATCCCACTGGCCGTACAGGTAGTTCGGCCGTTTGTTCACCGGATGGTCGAAGTCGTAGGCGCGGGGGTCCATCGCCAGCTCGTCAAGCCGATCCAAGTCGAAATACGCCTGGAACAGAATCGCGGGGCTCGTGTTCCGGAGAATGTCCAACGCTTGCTCGATCAGCTCCGCATACCGTCCGGCGGCCACGCCCGCGCCGCGCACGTACAAGGGGATGGGAGCCACCCATTCGTGCTCGTAGGGCTGGATCTTCTGCTCCGTTTCCAAGACGGCCACCGGCCGGTAGCCAAGATAGTCGTTCAACTGCCGCAATGCCCCGCGAACGATCCGCGACGCGTCGTCCCACGGGCCGCCTTGGCTCACAGCAGCTTCCATGGCGCGGGCCACGAAGAAGGGACGATACAGGGTTTCGTCGCCATGGTGGACGAGCAAATCGCTGTGCCACTGTTTATAAGCCGGCAATAGCTCCTCAAAGACGATCCGAAGCAGGGCGGTCGCCTGAGCCGACTCGCGAAATGCCGATGAATCGGTCTGCAATTCGGCCAGCCGATTGCGGAGCCGGTGGTACAGGCGCCGCCAGGGCGGTTCCGCGTCGCCCTCGCCCGGCAATTCCGCCGAGGCGAAAAGACGGTTCAGATTGGCATAAACTCTCGGATCGGCCGGTCCGGAGGCAAAATTCAGATACCCTAGCACGTCTTCCGCGGCTCGCAGTAATTCATCCGGAGACGCCGTGCCCGCAATGCCTCCCGACGGCTTGTTCCCGGCCCCCTTCGGGTCGGTTCTGCCGGCCGACGTGCTTTTCTTCTTTCGTGCCATGGGACGGTGTCTACATGCTCGTGTGGCAAATGTCGGAAAATACTCGCCGCGGGCGCTCTTTTGCTACAGGCATCTTGCCAGTGGAAACGCCCATGGGCAGGGCGCCCATGGTACGGCAAAAGGGCAGTTCTCTCCCGCGTCAGGTAGAATTCACCATGGTAGGGTTTTAATGCCGTGGGGTCTAGGGCCGGTTCCCATTGGAGGGGGCGAACCATCCTGGTCGGCAGGCCGGCGCAGGCAGGGGCGCCGCCGAGAAGGCCTGCAAGACGCATAGTACCCCCTTAGGGTAGTGCGCAAAATCCGGAACGATTGCGCTCGAAAAACGCTGGCGTCGACTGCTTTTTTTCGCTATGATGGATGGAGTAGAGTCCATTGACAAACCACCCCCTCAGGAGTTCCTGCCATGCGATGTGTTTCCCGCCGTGATTTTCTGAAACAAGCTTCCGCCGCCGTACCGGCCGTCGCCGTGCCGGCGCTCATTCCCCGCACGGTGCTCGCCAGTGCCGACCGACCCGGCGCCAATGACCGGATCGGAGTCGGCTACATCGGCGTGGGCCGTCAGGCGGGCGGCCTGTACCGACTGCCT